>NZ_JBATWS010000178.1:0-3680 GCF_049672805.1 Parvibaculum sp. | reverse complement strand
GCTGGCCGCGCCGGAGACGGAGTTTCTCGGCCTTCGCGGTCTGTTCATTCAGGCGCGTCGCTCGGGAGATCGCGAAAAGGCGCTTGGCTATGCGCGCCGTGCTTTCACACTTCGCCCGCAGACGCCCTGGGCGGCGCAGGCCGTGTTTGAAATCGAAGCAGCAGGCGAGGACTGGGACGCGGCGCTTGCAACGCTTGACCGGACGGTTTCGGCAAAGCTCATTGCGCGCGATGAAGCGCGCCGCCGCCGCGCCGTGCTTCTGACGGCGCAAGCCATGACGGCGCTTGAAGCCGCCCGTGCCCAGGCGCCGGAGGTGCGCACGCCAGCGCTCGAGAAGGCTTTGAAACTTGCGTCCGAAGCGGTGTCGCTTGAGCCGGACTTCGTGCCCGCCATTGCGCTTGCCGCGCGGCTTTATGCCGAGACGGGCAAGCAGCGCAGGGCTGTGAAGCTGATCGAAGACGCATGGACAAGGGCGCCGCATCCCGATCTCGCCGATGTCTGGCTCGAGATGGTGGAGGACGAAACCGGCTATGCCCGTGCCGAACGCGCAAGGGCGCTCGCGGCGCGCAATCCCGCTCATCGCGAGAGCCGCATTCTCGAAGCGCGCGGTGCCATTGGTGCGCGCGACTGGAAGAGCGCGCGGGCGGCGCTTTCTGCCTATGCGGGGCCGACGGCAAGCGAGGCGCCGACGCAACGCATCTGCGAATTGATGGCCGAGATCGAGGAAGGCGAGTTTGGCGACAGGGGGGCTGCGCGGAGCTGGCTCACCCGGGCGCTTCATGCGCCGGAAGACCCGCAATGGAGCGGGACAGGCTATCGCGCCCATCGCTGGTCGCCGATCAACCCCGTAACGGGCGAGTTTGACGGGCTGAAATGGGCGGCCCCCGAACTCCTGTCCGATCGCCTGCCTGTGGTGGCGGAGAGTGCGGACGAAGATGCGCCCGCCTCTGCGTCCGAAGGGCCGGCCGAAAAAGAGAGTGTCGAGACGGTCGAAATCGACACGGAGGTTCTTGCCTTCACCCCGCCTCTGCCGGATGATCCGGGAACGGATGATGAGGAAAGCGCCAGGCGCGGCGGGTAAGGGGAACGCAAATGATCAAACGGCTTCTGGTGGGCACGCTGACGCTGATCGTGCTCGCGTTTGCCGTCATCTTCATTTCGGTGGTGCAGTTTGATGTGCCGCGCGAGCAGCTTATTGGCCGCTATGCGGGGGGTGCTTCGCAATTTGTGACGCTTCCTTCAGGTGCAAGCGCGCATATTCGTGACGAGGGAGTTCCGGCAGGACCGGTGCTGGTGCTCATTCACGGCTCCAATGCCTCGCTCCATACATGGGAGCCATGGGTTGCCGAACTCGGTGACAGCTACCGGATCATCAGCATGGACCTGCCGGGCCACGGGCTGACGGGCCGGGTGCCGGGCGACGATTATTCGCGGGCGGGCATGGCGGCCTTTGTCGTCGAGGTGATGGACATGCTCCGCGTTGAGCGCTTCGCCATTGCGGGCAATTCAATGGGCGGCGGCGTGGCCGCACAGCTTGCGCTGACGCATCCCGAGCGGGTGAGCGCGCTCATTCTGGTGGATTCGGCCGGCATTCCCGTCGCGCGGGACGAAGATGACGTGCCGCTTGCCTTCCGCATCGCGCGGACGCCGGTTCTGAGCAAGATCATGTCGTTCATCCTGCCCCGCTCACTGGTGGAGGAGGGTGTGCGCAAGGTCTTTGTCGATCAGTCGAAAGTGACCGACGAGATGGTGTCGCGCTATTTCGACCTGTCGCTCCATGAGGGCAACCGCGAAGCGACGCGGATCCGCTTTGCGGGCTATGCCGCGCAGAATGAGGAGGTCTTTGCCGCCCGGCTGGCCGAAATCGCCATGCCGACCCTCATCCTCTGGGGCGACAAGGACGGGCTCATCCCGGTTTCGGCCGCGCATGAGTTCAAGGCGCGCATCCCCCATGCCGACCTCGTCATCTATGAGAATGTCGGCCATGTGCCGATGGAGGAAGTGGCCGGACAAAGCGCCGGGGATGTCCGCCGGTTTCTCGACGGGGCGCTTGCCGGCGGTGAAGCCGACAAATAGGGGCGAGAAGCGCGATTCCGGGCCTTCTCCCTGTTGCCAAAGGCGGCGGGGCAGGGTATCTGAAAGCCCTCGCGAGGGCCGGGCACCGCCCGCTCCGTCGCCGCTTTAGCTCAGTTGGTAGAGCACCTCATTCGTAATGAGGGGGTCGGGTGTTCGAGTCACCCAAGCGGCACCATTTTCCCGCGAAATCGACCCTTTTCCGCAAGCTTCTGTTTACCTGTCCTCAAGGAAAGGTCCCATATGCTGCAGGCCGGTCATCGGCGGGCGGTTACGGCGTTTCATGCACGGACAAGGGTCCATATCTCGAGGCCGCCGGAAATCGCTTCTGGCGGAATACTCTTCCAACCTCGGCGAGCTGATGTCGCGCCGCCGGTCGGAGGCTGCGCTGCGCTCGGCGAAAATCGAGTCGGAAATAGCGAGCCGCACCAAATCCGAGTTCCTCGCCAATATGAGCCATGAGCTGCGCACGCCTCTCAACGCCATTATCGGCTTCTCGGAATTCATCCAGCACATTGCCGACAGCGGCAAGTCGTCTGACAAGACGGCAGAATATGCGTCGCATATTGCGGCGGCGGGCAAGCATCTTCTCAACATCATCACGGACATTCTCGATATCTCGAAAATCGAGAGCGGCACTTTCGTGCTGAACCGCGAAATCTGCGATCTGCGCGAGCTGATCAATGCCTGCACGGTGCTGATCGAACCGCGCATCCGCGAGAAATCGCAGCTTCTGGAAATCAAGGCCGATCCTGTTCTGCCTGCCGTTCCTGTCGATGTGCGGCGCGTGAAGCAGGTGCTGATCAACCTGCTTTCCAATGCCCATAAATTCACCGGCGAGGGCGGGCGCATCGTGCTTGTGGCCACCGCTACACCGGATGGCGGCGTCACCATTGCCGTTGCCGATACGGGCATCGGCATGACGCGCGAGCAGATCGATCACGCGATGACGCCATTCGGACAGGTTCAGGCGAGCTATTCGCGCGGCCATGAGGGCACGGGTCTCGGCCTGCCGATTGCGGCGGCGCTGACGCGTCTTCACGGCGGTGAGTTTCAGGTCCATAGCGAGCCGGGCCGTGGAACGACCGTCTTTTTCACCTTACCCCCCGCGCGCAAGCTCGCGCCCGGTGCGTTTCAGCAAGGCGACAGATCATGAGCATTCCCTTCACCGCTCCTCAGGTCAGTGCTGACAGCCCCGAGGCGCCGCCTTTCGTGGATCGGCGCGGCCTGCCTGCCGCTCCGCCCAAGCGCATCGCTCATATTGTTTCTGTTTCCGGGTCGCAGGCGATTGCTGTTCTCGAACGGGAAGCGGGCAGCGAAGACGGATATCACCGTGTCGAGATCGGCCAGCTTGTGAAAATTCCGACGCCGCTTTCGGCCGTTGTGGGGCTTGTATCCGCCGTGAGCGCGCCCGCGCCTGCCAGTGGCGGCGGAGCGGAGGATATCCGCCTCATCGAACTCAATCTCGCAGGCGAAGTCGTGTCTGACCCGGCGAGCGGGCGTCTCACCTTTCGGCGCGGCGTGGCGCATTTGCCAACCATTGGCGACGGGGTGCTGCTTGCCGACCGGCACGACCTCACCCGGGTCTATACGCAGCCCAATGTGGC
>NZ_JBATWS010000177.1:0-19194 GCF_049672805.1 Parvibaculum sp. | reverse complement strand
GTATTCGCTTCAAAGCGGCCATAGCGGTAGCCGGTTACGAAGCCCAACCCCTTGTTGGCGGCGGCTGCCCCCTCAACGAGGTTGAAGGGCACGCCCTTGATGTCCACGACGACGCGATAGGGGTCAGCCAGCGTGAAGACGCGGTATTCGACCGGCACGTCGCCCGCGACTTCCATAACGAAGCGGGTCTGGTGGCCGTGATCACCGAGGCGGATGGAGGTCACGGCGCCGTTTGTACCGGGCGGTGTGCCGGGTGCCACCGGCACGGCCCCGTCGCCCAGCGCGCCTGTGCTCATGGCATCGTTGACGGCGGCGACATCACCCGCGCGAAGGTCGGCCTCAAGGATTTTCAGGAGTTCGTCGAGGTTCTGCGTGCCTTCGGGCTCCGCCGCCGCAGGAAGGGACAGGCAAATGGCGAAAAAGGCCGCGAACATGATTCGCGCGCCTGACCGTACCCCCCCGTAAAAGCGTCCCAAACTCATATAATACCCGCCGCGCGAGGCACGGCCCCTGGCGACCCCTTCCCGACGAGCCGGTCCGCGACCGGCAAATCCCCCGATTCCGCCCATCAGGGCCGGGAGCCGGAGGTACGGCGGATTGCCCCGAGGCGAAGCAACCCAAATCAGTAATTGTCAAAGATTACTTCAAAAAAGGTTACTACGTCCAAAATTTACGAAGTTTCAATGGGAAGAATGGTTAATAGCCGGGTCCTTGATGACTTGTCCGGCCCGCCTTACGCCGCTTGCCAAATCAGAGCGGCTAAAGGTAAAACCGGATAACGGTCGCAGTCTCGGCTATGAGAGGCTCCGGCTTTGCCATCCGGCAGACTTGTATCGCCGGACGGATCGACAGTTTCGGGCAGAAGTTGCGCACCGGCCCGCCCTCTGGGCAAACCGATAGCGGACAGCGCGGGCCCTGCGGTTTCCCGAGAACGGCCAATATGCCGGGGACAACGCCAAAGCGCGCATTGCGAAGATTACAGGCTCCCCTCGCCAGATGGCGCAAGGACGAGCTTCGCCGGCACCCGGCGTCTTCATGGGTGCACCAAAGGTAGAGATGCACGACGCAGTCAGACAGCACACCGAACGGCCGACGCGATGGATTTTTCCCGCGACGGAAGCCGGTTCGGTTGCGCGCCCGGCCGCGCGGGTTGTCCCCGCCCTTTCATTCAAGAACCCGCCCGCTGCTGTCCCGACGCACCTTCAAGGTGTCGGCGCGACCCGGCAGGCCCAAACAACAGGCGCAGGAGCGCGGCTTGCCGGACGCATGAGAATGCGACGGAGAGCACGCGACGGTTTGCGCCGTGGAGACATTCCTTATGGGAAAGAAAATGCTCATCGATGCGACCCACCCGGAAGAAACCCGGGTGGTGGTCGTCAGCGGCAATCGTGTTGAAGAATTTGATTTTGAATCCGAGAACAGGAAACAGCTTCGAGGAAATATCTATCTTGCCAAGGTAACGCGCGTTGAACCCTCGCTTCAGGCGGCGTTCGTCGAATATGGCGGCAACCGGCACGGTTTCCTTGCTTTCAGCGAAATCCATCCCGACTATTACCAGATCCCCGTGGCTGATCGTGAGGCACTGCTGAAGCAGCAGGCCGATGAAGCGCGCCGTGAGGAAGAGGAAGAAGAAAAGGCGGCAGAGGCCAAGCCCGACGCCGCCGAAAACGGCACTTCCGAAAATGGCCCGGAAGAAAATGGCGATGCGGACGACGAGAATGACACGTCCGACGACACGCCTGACCGGGGCGAGACGGAAGTCGTCCATTCCGACGAAACAGTCGAAAGCGTCGGCGCCGAAGATGCGATGGAAGAGACCGCTTCGCGCAAGCAGCGGACCAATTATCGCTCCTACAAGATCCAGGAAGTCATCAAGCGACGTCAGATTCTGCTTGTGCAGGTCGTGAAGGAAGAGCGCGGCAACAAGGGGGCGGCGCTCACCACCTATCTCTCGCTTGCCGGTCGCTACTGCGTGCTCATGCCGAATACGGCGCGGGGCGGCGGCATTTCCCGCAAGATCACCGTTGCGGCGGATCGTAAGAAACTGAAGGCGATTGCAGAATCCTTCGACGTGCCGGAAGGCATGGGCCTCATCATCCGCACAGCGGGTGCAAAGCGCACCAAGGCAGAGATCAAGCGCGACTACGAATATCTTCTGCGCATGTGGGAGAGCGTCCGGGAACTGACGCTGAAATCCACCGCCCCTACCCTTGTCTATGAGGAAGGCAGCCTCATCAAGCGGTCGATCCGCGACCTCTATGACAAGGATATTGATACTGTCCAGATCGAGGGTGATGAGGGCTACAAGGAAGCAAAGAACTTCATGCGCATGCTCATGCCGAGCCATGCGAAGAATGTTCAGCCCTACAAGGAAAAGCAGCCGCTCTTCCAGAAGTATCAGATCGAGCAACAACTCGACTCGATGCTCAACCCGGTCGTTACGCTGAAGTCAGGCGGCTATATCGTCATCAATCCGACGGAAGCGCTTGTCTCCATCGACGTGAACTCGGGCCGCTCCACGAAAGAGCGCAATATCGAGCAGACCGCGCTCAAGACCAATCTGGAAGCAGCCGAAGAGATTGCGCGCCAGATGCGCCTCCGCGACCTTGCGGGCCTCATCGTGATCGACTTCATCGACATGGATGAGAACCGCAACAATCGCGCGGTCGAGCGCAAGCTGAAGGATTGTCTGAAGCATGACCGCGCCCGCATTCAGGTCGGTCGCATCAGCCATTTCGGCCTCCTCGAAATGTCGCGCCAGCGGATGCGCTCCGGCGTTCTTGAAGGCTCGACCATCATCTGCCCGCATTGCTCCGGCACGGGTCTCGTGCGCTCGGTCGAGTCCATGGTTCTTCATGTGCTCCGCAGCGTGGAAGCGGAAGCCGTCAAGGGCCGCGCCTCCGCCTTCACCGTCAAGGTGCCAACCGATGTTGCACTTTACATTCTGAACCAGAAGCGCGCGAACCTTCTCGACATTGAAGAACGCTATGGCACCTCGGTCTATGTCGAGGCAGATGCGTCGCTTGCTGGGTCTGAGCACAAGGTCGAGCCGGCAGAAGCCCGCGCCCTTACCCGCGCCCGCCCGGCGCAAGGCGCTATTAACGTCGAAAGCGGTTACACCGAAGAAGATGAGCCGGATGTTGAGGAAACGGAGTCCGAAGACACCGATGAGGCGGAAGCCTCTACTTCTTCCGACGACAAGGAAGACGGTCAGCGCCGCCGCCGCAAGCGTCGTCGCCGTGGTCGCCGCAATGGTGACGGGGACGCCAATGGCGAGAACGGCTCCGCGCGCGCAGCCTCAGACGAGGAACAGGACAGCGACAGCGAGACCGACCAGGCTGAGGGCGACGAAGCCTCAAATGCCGATGCCGACGAGCAGGCCAATGGCGAGAATGGTCAGGAAAATGGCGATGGCGAACCGCGCAAGCGTCGCCGTCGTGGCCGCCGTGGCGGTCGCCGGAACCGCCGCCGTCAGGAAGACGGGTCCATCGCGGATACGGATGAAGACACCATTCTGAGCACGGAAGCCGAAGCGGAGTTCAGCACCGCCGATCCGCAGGCAACCGGTGAAGCCCCGATCCTCCTCTCCTATTCGCGCCATGACGAGGCCGAGCAGAATGATGACGAGGAGACAGGGGACGCTGAAGCCGCCGAGTCCGGAGCTTATGCCGAGGTAGAGGAAGCTGAAGCAGGCGACAATAGCGACGAAGAAGTTGTAGTGGAAGCTGTGGCCCCTTCGACGACAACGGAAGAAGCTGCAGTCGAGATGGCAGAGACAGATACTGGGGCTCCGGCAACGGACGAAGCAGAGCCTGCACAGGAAAGCGCGCCTGAGAAAGACGACGCCGCCCGCCCTGCACGGCGCGGCTGGTGGCAGCGGCGGTAAGCCCTTCTTCCTTCCAGAAACAAAAAAAGGGCCCGGATTTTTTCCGGGCCTTTTTCATTTCCTCTGACTGTTTCTCAGTTCGTGTTCATGCCCATCACGCCCATGCCGCTTCCATTCGGATTGACGAGAGCAGCGCATGTATTGGCCGAAACGCGGATGGGGCAGACGACACCACTGGCGGGAGAGAAATTATCCGTGGGGCCCTCTGCCAGTGCATTGCGCGCGTCCTCCACTGACTGAACATTGCGGGCAAGATGCTGTGTTGCCGCCGCAGCTTTCGGCTCACCACCGCCTGCCGCGCTGAGCCGCACTGTCGCGCCGCTGTAATCCGTTACAATGAGGGGTGCGAGAAAGGCGGATGCAAATCCGGCGTCTGAGGCGGGGCTTGCTGCGAAGTGAACGCCGGTTCCCGCTGCGACATGCCCCGCACCGAAAAGCCCGTTCATGGTGACGGCGCAGGCAACCGCACCGCCTCTGCCGTCAACAGCGGCGAAAGAGGTAGAGCCATGATTGTCACCTGATCGCAGATTGGCACCGAGCCGCCTCGCCGTTTCCACGGCAACACGCGCAAGCTCCGACGGAGACGCTTTTCCGCTTTCCGCCCAAAGCGCGGAGGCAAATGTACCTGCGCCGATCTCGCCTGCGGGCAACCAGACTTTTGTTTCGCCTGCATCAAAGGCGCGGGCGGGGGCGACGAAGGGGCGATAGTCCCGGAGGTCACTTTCTTCCAGTGCGCCGCCCGCTTCACGCGCGGCTTCCACGAGGCGCTGCGCCACCTGCCCGCTATAGAAGCCCGTTGCGCCGCGATTTCTGATCTGGGCAAGCGTGGGCACGAGTTCGATCCGCGACACGACGTCCCGTTCGCCCGCGAGTTTGCCGCCCGGTGCGAAAGTGGCGGAAAGGCCAGGCGATGCCGCGATGATCGACGAGGCAGTGGCAAATTGCATGGCACTTGCGCGCGAAATCGGATGGGAGGTTGCCGCAAGCCGCTCGGCAGGGGCAACGACGGCGCTCCAGGCCGCCTTTCCATAGCGCGCATGGAGATAGGAGAAGCCGCGCACATTGCCCGGTACGGCAATAGTGCCCCCGCCGCGAGGGGCCGAGGGGAGGAAGGAGATCGTTTCGACCGTCTTTTCGCCCGCACCATGCACCAAACAGAGGCCGCCACCGCCAAGCCCGGCTGCCCCCGAATAGGTCACGGCGAGGCTGAAATAAATCGCCGTTGCCGCATCGGCTGCATTGCCGCCCTGCTCCAGCACCTGCCGGGCAATCAGCGCCGCTGCGGGTTCATCAGCGACAGCCGCTCCCGCAAAGCGCGGATCACTTCCATCCGACGAGCTGCCGTCCCGGCCCGAGATGCGCGCTAGGCGCTCCGTGCGGGTTTCAACACCCAGCCCGACTGTTGTCTTGCTGTCTGTATGGCGCGGTGCCTGTTCCGCACAGGCGGCAAGCGTGAGCATCGCGGCAAGCGCGAGCGGCAGAGCGCGCCGGCCGCCCGGCACCCGCTTTTCAAAATTCGATTCCATTCCCGCGCGCCCCTCTACTCCGCCTGTTTCCGTCATATTCCGCCCCAGATTCCCCGTCATATATAGCCTTGAAAGGCGCCGCGCCGGAATCGGCCCTTTGCAGCGTTTTCATATATAGTGGCCGGTACAGTGATTGGCACTGCCGCGAGATTGACGGCTTGCAAGCCCACCCCTACCGTTCAATCCCGCCGAGACAGCGGCGTCAATGGGGTGAACGAGATAAAGGCGGAACCGGAACGAATGGCTCACTTGAGTAGCAGCAAACAGATCCTCACCGCCCTTATGGGTGCCGCATTCATGCTCTGCATTGCCCTTGCGGGCGAGGCGCGTGCGCAGGGGATTGCCATCGTCAGCGACGCTGAAACCGAGACGATGCTCCGCGAATATTCCGACCCTGTTCTGCGGGCAGCCGGAATAGACCCGCAGGCTGTGAAAATTCATCTCGTCAATGACCGCAATCTCAACGCCTTCGTCGCGGCCGGTCAGCAAATGTTCTTCCATACGGGCCTCATCACCACCGTGGAAACGCCGGGCGAACTCATCGGCGTGATCGCACATGAAACGGGGCATATGTCCGGTGGCCATCTTGTGAAGCGCCGCGAAGAGTTTGAAGGCATGGCAATGCCTGTCATGGCATCCATGATCCTCGGTGTGGGGGCGATTGCCGCCGGTGCAGGTGATGCAGGCATGGCGCTCATCATGGGCAGCCAGCACCTCGCGCAGCGCAGCCTTCTCGCCTTTACCCGCGAACAGGAAGCAAGTGCCGACCAGGCAGGTGCCACCTTCCTGCAGCGTGCGGGACTTTCCGGTCAGGGCATGCTCGATCTCTTCGCTTCGATGCGCGATCAGGAATTGCTTTCTGCCAGTCGTCAGGACCCTTATGCGCGCTCTCACCCCATGTCGGGCGAGCGCCTTGCCTCGCTTGAATCGCGGGTGAAGGAATCCCCCTATTTCGACAAGCCCGATCCGCCGGAGCGCGTTCACCAGTTCAAAATGGTGCAGGCAAAGCTGTTCGGCTTTCTGGATGAACCGAATGTCGTGTTCCGCCGCTTCCCGGCATCGGATACGAGCGACTATGCGCATTATGCGCGCTCGGTCGCCTATCACCGCACCGGCCAGCTTGACCGCGCCTTGACGGAGCTTGCGCCCGTTCTCAAGAACCAGCCGAACAATCCCTATGTCTGGGAAGTTCAGGGGCAGATCTACTTCGAAAGCGGTCAGGTGGAAGACGCCATCACCTCTTATGGCAAGGCGGTGGAGCTGAAGCCCACGGATGAACAGTTGCACCTCGGCTATGGCCGTGCGCTTGCGGCGCGTGGCGATGAGGCATCCACCAGAAAGGCGATCGAACATCTCATCACCGCTTCAAAGAGCGGCAACCAGCCCTATGCCTATTTCCAGCTCTCCATCGCCTATGGGCAGCTCAACGACATCGGTATGGCGGAACTTGCGACAGCGCAATATTACGACACCCTTGGCCGCGTGAAGGAAGCGAAAGCCCATGCTGTTCGCGCTCAACGCGAACTCCGGCAGGGCAGCCCCGAATGGCTGCGCGCGCAGGATATTGCCATGCAGCCCATGCCTGAACGGCGCGGCTGATATTTTCCCCTCTTGAAGACGAGACATATGACCTCATTTCTCCGCCGTGCGTTCCTTGCCCTCTTTCTTTTCCTGCCGTTCATGGCCCCTGCCCAGGCAGACAGCTTCACCGCCAAGCAAGAGGCGGAGATTGAGCGCATTATCCACGACTATCTCGTCAACAACCCGGAAGTGCTGGTAAAGGCCTTTGAGGAACTTGAGCGGCGCAGCGAGGATGATCGCATGTCGCAAACGCGCAATGCCGTGAAGGAACACAGCAAGGCGCTCTACAATGACGCTGAAGATTTCGTCGCGGGCAATCCCAAGGGAGATGTCACGCTTGTCGAGTTCTTCGATTATCGCTGCGTCTATTGCAAGCGGAGCTTCCAGCCACTCATGGACTTCATCGAGAAGGACGGCAATATCCGTCTTGTGCTGAAAGAGTTTCCGATTCTCGGCCCCGCCTCGATGGAGGCGTCAAAAGCAGCGATGGCCGCGCAGAAACAGGGCCGCTACCTGGAGATGCACAAGGGCCTCTACACCCATAAGGGCGATCTCGACTCGGACGCAATTAATGCCATTGCGAAGAAAGCTGGCGTTGATGTCGCGAAGATGCGCGAGGACATGAAAGACCCTGCCCTTGCTGATCGCGTGAGTCGCGCGTACCGCATCGCCGAAGCCATCGGCATTGACGGGACGCCTGCCTTCATCGCTGGCGGCGCACTTCATCCCGGCATGGTGGATGAAGAGCGGCTGACGGAAATCGTGAGCGCATTGCGCGGCGGCTGACACTTCACAAACGGGGCGGGAGATGAAACGGATCGTACTTGACGCCTATGGCGTGCCGGAAGATGTGGCGCGCTGCGTGGATGTGCCGGATGTCGGCGCACCTGGCCCGCAGGAAGTCGTGTTCGATGTCATCGCCTTTCCGATCAACCCGGCAGATATCGGCTTCTGTCGCGGCAATTACCGCATCCGCCCGCCCCTCCCCGCAACGCCCGGTGCAGAATGTGTCGGCCGGGTGAGCGCCGTCGGTGATGGCGTGACGCATGTGAAGCCGGGTGATCTCGTCATCAATCTTGCTCGTGAGAACTGGGCCGCGCGCCGCCGCGTGAGGGCGGAAGATGCCGTTCCCATTCCTGCTGATCTTGATCTCCGTCAGGCGGCGATGCTCCGCATCAATCCGCCGACCGCGCTTCTCATGCTTTCCGATCTTGTTCCGTTGCAGCCCGGTGACTGGGTGATCCAGAACGTCGCGAATTCCGCCGTGGGCCGCCTCGTCATCACACTCGCAAAAGCGCGCGGCCTTCGCACTATCAACGTCACACGGCGCGACGACGTTTTTCCCGAACTAGAGGCACTGGGCGCCGATATCTGCCTCACCGAGGGACCGAACCTTGCCGAGCGCGTGAGAGAGGCAACAGGCGGCGCTGATATTTCGCTCGGCCTCGACGCCGTGTCGGGCGAAGCAACGGCGCGGATTGCCGCCTGCCTGCGCGACGAAGGCACGATCTGCACCTATGGCTCCATGAGCGGCGAAGCGCCTTCGGTCTCGGTCGCCGATGTCGTATTCCGCGGCATGACCTTCACCGGATTCATGCTCGGCCGCTTCATGGCACGGCGCAGCGCCGAAGAAATCCGCGCCATCTATGCCGAACTCGGCGAACAGATGCGCAAGGGTGCGATCCATGCTCCGGTCGATAGCGTCTATGCCATCGAAGATATCCGCGACGCTCTTATCCGCGCCCAGACGGGCGGACGGCACGGGAAGGTGCTGGTCAGTCCGGGCGGTGAAGTGCTCCAGAAAGAGCCGTCCCTAGATCAACCCGCCCAGCGGGGATGACGGGTCGGCATACATTTTCTTTGGCATGCGACCAGCCAGATAAGCGAGGCGTCCTGCTTCCACCGCGAGTTTCATGGCGCGGGCCATGCGGATCGGGTCCTTGGCTTCGGCAATGGCCGTGTTCATCAGCACGCCGTCGCAGCCGAGTTCCATTGCGATGGCGGCGTCTGAGGCTGTGCCGACGCCTGCATCCACCAGCACCGGCACTTTCGATTGCTCGATGATGAGGCGAATGTTGATCGGGTTCTGGATGCCGAGGCCGGAGCCGATGGGAGCGGCCAGTGGCATGATTGCGCAGCAACCCATATCTTCGAGCTTCTTCGCCATGATGGGATCATCGGTGCAATAGACCATCACCTCGAAACCATCCTTCAACAGTGCCTCTGCCGCACGCAGCGTTTCGACCATGTCGGGATAGAGCGTCTTCTGGTCGCCCAGCACTTCAAGCTTCACGAGGTTCCAGCCACCTGCCTCACGCGCGAGGCGGAGGGTGCGCACAGCATCTTCCGCCGTGTAGCAGCCTGCGGTGTTCGGCAGATAAATGATCTTGTTCGGGTCGATATAGTCCACGAGCATCGGCTCGTCGGGATTGGTGATGTTCACGCGACGCACGGCGACAGTCACGATCTCGGCGCCTGCGGCTTCCACCGCAGCGGCGTTCTCGGCGAGGCTTTTATATTTTCCCGTGCCGACGATGAGGCGCGATTTCAGCTTGCGGCCCGCAACAATGAATGTGTCGTCATCCGCCGTGCCGTCGATACGCGTTGCCGCTTCGGTCACTTCAGTTACTCCCGGTTTACCCTGTTGATGATCGAGCCCTAGCCGCCGCCGACAAATTTCACGATCTCGAGGCGGTCGCCCTCTTTCAGCATGACTTCGCCATAGGCCGAGCGCGGCACGATCTCAAGATTGAGTTCAATCGCAATCTTTTGCGGCGCAAAGCCGAAACTCTCGATGAGGCCCAGCACCGTCATGGGTGCTTCCACCTCGCGCAATTCACCGTTCACCGTGAGTTTCATAGGATATCGCGTGCCTTTCCGTTGCGGCGGATAATGGTGGAGGGGCGCGCGAAGTTCAAGGTGCGGGCAAGCAATGGGGCCATGCCCCCGCCCGGTCCCAACCCCTTGGAGAACAAGGCTTTTACTGACCCGGCGCTTTGCGTATAAAGAAAGCCACGATTCGGGGGAGCAAAGCCGCGGGCAGCATCATATTTTCGCCTTGTTGCCGCATGATAGGTTCCCCATCCATAACCCGGTCCTCTGCTGGATTTTCCGGCCCGGGACCATGCAGGAAGCCTTCGACGAGATGGCCAAATCCAGCTCGAAAGCAGCGGTAAAGCCGGTCCATGTGCTCAACGGGCCGAACCTGAACCTGCTCGGCCTGCGCGAGCCGCATATTTACGGCTCGACCACGCTTGCCGATATCGAGAAGCAGGTAGCCGCGCGGGCGAAGGCGCTGGGCCTTGCCGTTGTCTGCCGCCAGTCCAACCATGAGGGCGAGCTTGTGGACTGGATCCATGAGGCACGGCAGAAGGCGAGCGGCCTCATCCTCAATGCGGGCGCTTATTCTCACACCTCGATTGCCATCCATGACGCGCTGGCGACGCTCGATATGCCGGTGGTCGAAGTTCACATCTCCAATGTCTATAAGCGTGAGAGCTTCCGTCATCACTCCACGATCTCATCCGTTGCAACGGGCGTGATCTGTGGTCTGGGGACGATCGGCTATGAGCTCGCGCTTGAGGCGATCAAATCCAAACTCTAGAGGGCACACGCCTTGGCATCGAAAACCACGCCGCCCAAATCCATTGAAGACGGCAAGTCCGCGCGTAAACAGGAAAGCAAGAAGAGCGAGATGAGCAAATCAGGCGTTGATCAGGAATTGATCCGGCAACTCGCAGCCCTCCTCACGGAGACGGATCTGAGCGAAATCGAAATTGAGACGGATGATCTCAAGCTGCGCGTGGCGCGGCAGATCACGCCGACCGTGGCACATGTGGCCCCGGCTGCGGCAGCAGCGCCTGCTGCGGCACCGGTCGCCCCTGCCGCCGCACCTGCGGCTGCCGATGCAGCTTCTCATCCGGGCGCCGTCACCTCGCCGATGGTGGGAACCGCCTATCTCGCACCTGAGCCTGGTGCAAAGCCCTTTGTCACGGCGGGCCAGATGGTGAGCGAGGGGCAGACGATCCTCATCATCGAGGCGATGAAGACCATGAACCATATTCCGGCTCCGCGCTCCGGCAAGCTCACTGCGGTTCTCGTGGACGACGGCCAGCCGGTCGAGTTCGGCGAGCCGCTTTTCGTCATAGAGTAAGGGACGGACCCCGTCGCATGTTCGAGAAGGTTCTCATTGCAAATCGCGGCGAGATTGCGCTGCGTCTCCATCGTGCCTGCCGCGAGATGGGTATCAAGACGGTTGCCGTCCACTCCACGGCGGATGCCAATCCGATGCATGACCGCCACGCCAATGAGAGCGTGTGCATCGGCCCCGCCCCCGCAAGCGAGAGCTATCTCAATATTCCCGCTATCATCTCCGCCTGCGAGATCACCGGCGCGGATGCGGTTCACCCAGGCTACGGATTTCTGTCGGAGAACGCGAAGTTTGCCGACATTCTGAAGGCGCATGGCATCACCTTCATCGGCCCGAGCGGCGATCACATTCGTCTGATGGGCGACAAGATCCAGGCGAAGGTCACCGCGAAGGAACTGGGCATTCCCGTTGTGCCGGGTTCTGATGGTGCCATCACGACCAATGAGCAGGCCTATAAGGTGGCCGAAGAGACGGGCTATCCCGTCCTCGTGAAAGCTGCGGCAGGCGGCGGCGGACGCGGCATGAAGGTCGCTCACTCCAGGGAGGAGCTTTCCAACGCCCTTTCCACAGCACGCGCGGAAGCGAAGGCGGCCTTCGGCGACGACTCGCTCTACATGGAAAAATATCTCAGCAAGCCGCGCCATATCGAGGTGCAGGTCATTGCCGATGCGCATGGCAATGTAGCGCATCTGGGAGAGCGCGACTGCTCCCTGCAGCGCCGCCACCAGAAGGTGCTGGAAGAATGCCCCTCGCCCGCGCTCAATGCGCAGCAGCGTGCAGAGATCGGCGGCATCGTCGCCCGCGCGATCAAGAAGCTCGGTTATCTCGGCGTCGGCACTGTCGAGTTCCTTTATGAAGACGGGCAGTTCTTCTTCATCGAAATGAATACGCGCCTGCAGGTGGAGCATCCGATCACGGAAGCCATCACCGGCATTGATCTCGTGCGCGAGCAGATCCGCATTGCAGCGGGCATGGAAATGAGCTTCCGGCAGGAAGATGTGCAGTTCAACGGCCATGCCGTTGAGTGCCGCATCAATGCGGAAGACCCCAAGACCTTCGCTCCCTCCCCTGGCACCGTGAAGGATTTTCACACGCCGGGCGGGCTTGGTGTGCGCGTTGATAGCGCCGTTTATTCCGGCTATCGCATCCCGCCCTATTACGACAGCCTTATCGGCAAGCTGGTGGTGAGCGGGCGCAACCGGAACGAGTGCCTGATGCGCCTGCGCCGGACACTGAATGAATTCGTGATTGACGGCATCAAGACCACCATTCCGCTGTTTCAGGAACTGGTGAACGAGCCGGACTTCATGAATGGCGACTATCACATTCACTGGCTCGAAGATTTCCTGAAGCAGAAGTCCTGATCTGGCCACGCGCCGGTGACAGGCTAAGGTAGCAGGCATGAGCGAGATCGATGCCGATATGCTGCTGCGCGCCTATGCCTATGGCGTGTTTCCGATGGCGGAGTCGCGTGATGACCCGCAGCTCTACTGGATTGACCCGGAAGCGCGCGGTGTTCTGCCGCTGGACAAGTTTCACGTCCCCCGCCGCCTCAAGCGCACCATTCGCCAGCGTCTTTTTGACGTGCGGATCGACACGAGCTTTCGTGAGGTGATGCTTGGTTGCGCGGAAGCCGCACCGGGGCGCGATGGCACCTGGATCAACGCGCGCATTCTCGAGCTTTATACGGAACTGCATGAGCGCGGGCACGCCCATTCTGTCGAGTGCTGGCGGGACGGAAAGCTCGTTGGCGGGCTTTACGGCGTCTCAATCGGCGCGGCGTTCTTTGGCGAGAGCATGTTTTCGCGCGAGACGGATGCGAGCAAGGTTGCACTTGTCTATCTTGTCGCGCGCCTCATCCGGGGCGGCTACAAGCTGCTGGATACGCAATTCGTGACAACGCATCTTGCGCAATTCGGAGCGCGGGAAATTTCGCGTGAGGCCTATCGCGAGAGGCTCGCCCGCGCCATTGCGACGGATGCGGATTTTTATTCGCTGGCTCTCGATACCGCGCCGGAAGAGATTTTGCAGTCCGTCAGCCAGATATCATAGACGGGGTGTTCCAGCGCGTTGAGGCCGGGATTTTCGGCAAACATCCATCCCTTGAAGATGGGCGCATTGGCCTCTGCATCGTCATCATGCGGTGCGGCCGCCTCGCCTTCCGACTTGTCATCGTGGCGCTCAAGCTGGCGGATCTCCACATAGGTCGCCGTGCGCGGTGTTTCTTCGGGCGGTTTCTTGTCACAATCACGCACCAGCACTTCCAGCGAGCCGAATTGCACAGGCTCCCCCACCCGCGCATCGAAACTCGCGACGCGCGCCGTGATCTTGTCGAGACCGCTGAAAACGGCGACGGGATATTTGTCGGCAAGCGCAGGCGCGGCAGAAAGCGCAACAAGCGCCAGCACGGCCGCGAGTGATGGATAAAGGCGATGATGCTTCATCGAAACGCTCCGGCGCCGCCTCAGGAGGCTGCTCAGTTGCTCTTGTCGCTATCCGTCGCGGAAAAGACGGCCTGACCGATCAGGCTCATCAGGTCGAGCGAGCCTTGCGTGAACATGATCTCGCCGCCATGCGTCAGAAGCTCTTCGCTACCGCCGGGGGTGAGCGAGATATAGCTGCCGCCCAGCAGACCTTCACTGGTGATCTTGGCGCTGGTGTCATCCGGCAGTTTGACATCACTCGCAATGTCGAGTGTGACCATCGCCTGATAGGTTTCGGGGTCGAGCTGCTGGGCCACCACTGTGCCGACCTTGATGCCGGAGAGGCGAACATCCGCTCCCGTGGCCAGCCCGTCAACCGCGCTGAAAGCTGCCTTCACCTGATAGCCCGATGAACTGCGCATGCCGGATGTTGAGTAGCCATAAAAAAGGAAGACGGCTGCCACAGCTACAACCAGCGTACCGATCAGCGTTTCGACGAGATTGCTCTGCATGGTTTTCCTCAATGGCACCCGCGCGAGCGCGGGCGTGGTGAATTATTCCGGTTGCCAGGCCTTGTAGTCACCCGTTGCCTGCGGGCGCTGGGCGCCCTTGAGGAGGCTGCCAGCCGGGCGATAGGCATGCGGCGTGCCGGTGAGGTTCGGCACATGCGGCTTCTGCCACTCGCGAGGCGTGTAGTTCTCCTCGGTCGGCGGCGTATCCACAGTGTGGTGCAGCCAGCCATGCCAATCCGGCGGCACACGCGACGCCTCGACCTGACCGTTATAGATCACCCAGCGGCGCCTGTAGCCGCCGACCGAGGCGCCATCCTTGGCCTCGTAATATTTATTGCCCTGCTCGTCCTCGCCCACGAGGCGCCCCTTGCGCCATGTGTAGAAGCGCGTGCCCATGGTCTGGCCATGCCACCAGATGAAAATTTCCGAAAACAAACCCATGAAGGCGAACCCTGTTGGAAGCGGTGGGCGCAGACGGCCTCAGCCCGAACTCTATTCTAGCCGCGATTCCGGCAAACGCGGGCCGGAAAACGGGCAGAATATGGCACCGGGGGTATGTCCAGTCCAGCCTTGCTGCGGGTTTATTCGAGCGCCCAGGTCGTCTGACCGACTTCGCGCGTGCGCCGCAACCCCTCGCGCTCCTTGAAAATCATGGGCTGGCGGTAAATATCGCCGGCCACAGTGAATTCCCGCGCGTCATTCAGCACCCATTCGATGCGGTGAAGGAGGCTCGCCGGGGTGACGGGCTTCACCAGCAGATGGGTGGCGCCGATCTCGAAGGCTTCCTTGATGAGCGAGTGGGAGGCGTGACCCGTCAGCACGATGATGGGTGTGAAGCAAACCGGCTCATTGCCCACCGCGCGCACACTGGTGATGAAATCCCGCCCGTTCATGGGCTGCATTTCCCAGTCGGAAATGACGAGGTCGATGTCGTGGAGCTGGAGCTCCATCAGCCCGTCCGTACCGTCGCGGGCCTGACGAACATGAGTGATGCCGAAGGTGTTGAGCATGGTACGAAGCAGGAGACGCATGCTCCCGTTGTCCTCAACCATGAGAACCTTGAGCGATTTCAGCTCTTTGCCGAAGGCTGTGCTCCGATCGCCCACGTGGCGCTCCGCTTTTCGGGGGTTTCTCAGTGATTGGTACCATCCTGCAGGTTTCTGCCGGGTTAATTGTCGATTCGCCGGGAGAGCCACCGTATGTCGTGGCCGGGAATGCCCGTCATAGCTACATCTTGCGGCTTTGGCTTGACGACCCCGGCCTGTCCTTCCTAGGATTTGTCTTCCCCGAGGGGGAGAGGCAAGAGAAACAGCGGCCACACAAACAGGGCAAAACAGTCTCGGCGGCTAAAGTCTTTTGGAATCAAGGTCTTAAACCCGAATTCCAGAGTGACTTGGCGCAACGGACTTCTGCGCCCCGGTAACAGGCCGGATGCCCTTCCCTCCCCGGCCGGGGGCGAGCGTTCACGAGCGGAAATCCGGGGGTCAGATGCGTATCCAGCGTTGCTTCACTGTCGAGGGTCAGTCGCCTTACGAAAGCATCGAATTCAGGACGACGGCGAGTGAGATCCGCAACCCGGACGGGTCGGTGGTCTTCCATCTGCAGGACATTCAGGTTCCCGCCGAGTGGAGCCAGGTGGCCTGTGACGTGCTCGCCCAGAAATATTTCCGCAAGGCCGGTGTCGCGGCCATTCTGAAGGCTGTGCCGGAAGAAGGTGTTCCTTCCTTCCTGTGGCGTCATGAGCCGGACCATGAAGCGCTCGCGGCCCTGCCCGCTGACGCGCGCTTTGGCCCCGAGCGCGACGCCCGGCAGGTCTTTGACCGTCTCGCAGGCACCTGGACCTATTGGGGCTGGAAAGGCGGCTATTTCGACACGGAAGCGGATGCGCGCGCATTTTTCGACGAGCATCGCTTCATGCTGGCCGCGCAGATCGCAGCGCCGAACAGCCCGCAATGGTTTAATACCGGCCTTCACTGGGCCTATGGCATTGATGGTCCGGCGCAGGGCCACTGGCGCACCGACCCGGAGACGGGTATCACCGCGCAGACGGAAACGGCTTATGCATTTCCGCAGCCTCATGCCTGCTTCATCCAGAGCGTGAATGACGATCTCGTCAACGAGAACGGCATCATGGACCTTTGGGTGCGCGAGGCGCGCCTCTTCAAATATGGCTCCGGCACGGGTTCGAACTTCTCCAATTTGCGCGGTGAGAACGAAGCTCTCTCCGGCGGCGGCAAGTCTTCCGGCCTGATGAGCTTCCTTAAGATCGGCGACCGCGCAGCGGGCGCGATCAAGTCCGGCGGTACCACGCGCCGCGCGGCGAAGATGGTCATTGTTGATATCGACCATCCCGACATCGAAGACTTCATCGAATGGAAGGTGAAGGAAGAGCAGAAGGTTGCCGCGCTCGTCACCGGCTCGAAGGTGGCTCGCAAGCACCTCTCCGCCATCATGCGTGCCTGCGTGAACTGCGAGGCCGATGACGATGCCTGTTTCGACCCGAAGAAGAACCCGGCGCTGAAGCGCGAAATCGTAGCTGCGCGCAAGGCATTTGTACCGGAAAACTATATCCAGCGCGTGATCCAGTTCGCGCGGCAGGGATATACCGATCTCGAATTCGATGTTTATGACACTGACTGGGATTCGGAAGCCTATCTCACCGTTTCGGGCCAGAACTCGAACAACTCCGTTCGGGTGACAGACGAGTTCCTCCGTGCTGTCGAGCAGAATGAGGAATGGGCGCTCAGGAGCCGCCTCAATGGCGAGGTTACGAAGCGCATTCCTGCGCGGGAACTCTGGGAAAAGATCGGCATTGCTGCCTGGGCGAGCGCCGATCCGGGCATCCAGTATCACACCACCATCAACGACTGGCACACCTGTCCTGCATCAGGACCGATCCGCGCCAGCAATCCGTGCTCGGAGTATATGTTCCTTGACGACACGGCCTGCAATCTCGCCTCGATCAACCTGATCCAGTTCCGCGAAGCGGATGGCCGCTTTGATGTGGAAGCCTTCGAACATGCGGTAAAGCTTCTCACCATCGTGCTCGAGATTTCCGTTCTCATGGCGCAGTTCCCGAGCCGCGAGATTGCGGAGCGCAGCTATCGCTTCCGCACGCTCGGCCTTGGCTTTGCCAATATTGGCGGGCTGCTCATGTCCTGCGGCCTTGGCTATGACTCGCGGGAAGCGCGCGCGCTCACCGCTGCGATCAGCGCCATCATGACCGGTGTTGCCTATGCAACCTCCGCACAGATGGCAAAGGAACTCGGCGCATTCCCGGGCTTTGAAGAAAACCGGGAGCATATGCTCCGCGTGATGCGCAACCATTCGCGCGCGGCCCACAGCCTCAATGGCGGCTACGAAGGCCTCTCCGTCTATCCGGTCGCGCTTGACGCATCGGCCTGCCCGCAGTCTGACCTTGTGGATCATGCGCGCGCCTCATGGGATCTCGCTGTCTCTATGGGTGAGCGTTATGGCTATCGCAATGCGCAGACAACCGTCATCGCGCCGACAGGCACGATCGGCCTTGTCATGGATTGCGACACGACCGGCATCGAGCCTGATTTTGCCCTTGTGAAGTTCAAGAAGCTCGCGGGCGGCGGCTATTTCAAGATCATCAACCGCGCCGTGCCGCAGGCGCTGCGGACGCTCGGCTATTCCGATGAGGCGATCGAGGAGATCGTCGCCTATGCGGTGGGTCATGGCACATTGGCCAATGCGCCGGGCGTGAATCATGAGCGACTGAAGGAGCGCGGCTTTACGCAGGAGAAGATCGACGCTGTCGAGGCGGCGCTCGCGACCGCCTACGACATCCGCTTCGTCTTCAACAAGTGGCAGCTTGGTGAAGAGTTCTGCACGCAGACGCTCGGTCTCGATGCCGATGCGATGGATGATCTCGATTACGACATGCTCTCCGCACTCGGCTTCACGAAGCAGGAAATCGAAGCGGCGAACCTTCATGTCTGCGGCACCATGACGCTTGAAGGCGCGCCGGGCCTCAAGGATGAGCACATTCATGTGTTCGACTGCGCGAACCCCTGCGGCCGTACGGGCACGCGCTATCTCTCTGTCGAGAGCCATATCCGCATGATGGCGGCGGCCCAGCCCTTCATTTCTGGTGCGATTTCCAAAACGATCAATATGCCGAACTCGGCAACTGTTGAAGAGTGCAAGGAGAGCTACATGCTTTCCTGGAAGCTCGGCATCAAGGCAAACGCGCTTTACCGCGACGGCTCGAAACTGTCACAGCCTCTCAACGCGCAGCTTCTCGAAGATGAAGCGAGCGGGGACGAGGAAGAAAGCGCCGTTGAAACGCTGATCGCGCAGCCTCAGGCAGAGCGTGCCCGCATCGTCGCGGAACGTGCTGCGATGGGCCTTGCCGAACGTGTAGTCGCTGCCGAGAAAACCCGCGAGCGCCTGCCCGACCGGCGCAAGGGGTACACGCAGAAGGCGCTTGTGGGCGGCCACAAGGTTTATCTCCGCACCGGCGAATATGATGATGGCCGGATCGGTGAAATCTTCATCGACATGCACAAGGAAGGGGCTGCCTTCCGCAGTCTGATGAACAACTTCGCCATTGCTGTTTCGCTCGGCCTGCAATATGGCGTGCCGCTGGAAGAATATGTGGAGGCCTTCACCTTCACGCGCTTCGAGCCTGCGGGTCTTGTGCAAGGCAATGACCGGATCAAGAACGCAACCTCGATCCTCGACTATGTGTTCCGCGAACTTGCGGTCTCCTATCTTGGCCGCTCCGATCTCGGCCATGTCGATCCGAAGGAGCTTGCCTTCGACGCGATGGGAGACGGCGCCGACGAAGGCAAGGCGCCGGCCATGCCTGCCGCCGCCGTGGTGAGTCCCGGCTATACCCGCATGGCGCAGATGGGGAACCTCTATCTTGTGCGCGGCGGTGCCGCTGCCGAGGCACGCGCCGAAACGGTTGCCGCGCCGGCCGTCCGTGAACAGACCATCAAGGCGGAAGTCATGGCCGCCGGCGCGCTGATGCGGGCAGGCTCCGGCGAAAGCTATGCCGCAGCATCGTCCGGCGCGGTCAGCCTCTCTGCTGCCCCCGCCAGCGGCGCTTCCCGCGTCGCCGAGGCCCGGATGAAGGGCTACGAGG
>NZ_JBATWS010000176.1:0-2474 GCF_049672805.1 Parvibaculum sp. | reverse complement strand
CTTCTGACGGCTGTGCGCAGTGAAGCCATCCAAGTCCTGCAGGACTATGTGGGCGCTATGAGCATCGACAATTTCGTCGTCCGCTAAAATCGCCGGCTCGTCGCGAAATATCAAAAGCCGGAAAGCTGGCAAACACTCAACGACACCACGCGAGACGAACTTCTGGAAAGTGTCGCGCCGCTCCCTTCCGGCGCGAGAAGAGACAGCGAAGAAGCGAAGCGCTTCGATGTGCTGATGTTCAGTCTGGAACTGGCGCTTCTCAAGAGCAGCAAGGCGTTTACCAATCTTCGCAAAAAGCTGGTGGAGATCGCCGTGGCGCTCGAAGCACAGGCAGCCATTCCAGTTGTCGCGGCGCAGATGGAGCTTATTCAGGACATCCAGTCAGACGAATGGTGGGAAGGCATCACAGTTCCGATACTCGACCTCACTCGGAAAAGGCTCCGCCTTCTCGTTCAGCATGTCGGGAAAACGGAACGCGCAATCGTCTACACGAATTTCGAGGATGAGCTTGGCGAGGGAATGGACGTTGCGCTGCCACAAGTCGGTGAGGTTGACTATGCGCGCTTCAAGAAGAAGGCGCGCCATTTCCTTCTCGAACATATGGACAATATCGCGCTCCAGAAGCTGCGCCACGGCAGACCGCTGACCGCGACCGACATTGAACAGCTCCAGGCCATACTCGTCTCTGAAGGGGTCGGGACGGATGCCGAACTGGAAAAGGCCATCGAGTTGAACAAGGGCCTTGGCCGCTTCCTCCGCTCCCTCGTGGGGCTCGACCGTGCCGCCGTGTCGGAAGCCTTCAGCGCATTTGTAGGCGGCACCACCGCCACCAAGGCTCAGATCGAATTCATCGACATGGTCATTGAGCACCTGACGGAAAAGGGGACGATGGACCCCGGACTTCTATATGAAAGTCCTTTCATCGATGTCGCGCCAACCGGACCCGAGAAGGTCTTCGACCTCCAGCGCACCAGCCAGATCATCCGTTTGATCGAACAGTTCAATGAGAGTGCCGCGGTATAACTCCGCCTAGCCGCGTATTGCAGTGCCACCTCGGATTATATGATATATAAATCATGCAATTAAAATATGATGTTAATTTCATATTTTTCTTTTATGATTAAAACCATATAATCTCTTTTTCGGAGGTGGAACCATGCCGAACACCGTACGCACGCCTCAGCAAATCGGAGCAGCAATCAAACGCGCTCGCCGTGCTGCGGGCCTCAGCCAGAACGCGCTCGCTGAAAAAGTCGGCATCTGGCAGGAGACAGTTTCTAAAATCGAAAGCGGCCAGACCAATACGCGGGTCGATACGCTCTGCGACATTCTGGCCGCGCTTGATCTCGAGATCGCAATACGTCCCCGTCGTAAAGGCTCACCCGAAGACATTGCAGAGGTGTTCTAGATGGGACGCCGCCGCATCCGGACACCTCTCAATATTCTGCTGAACAACCGCCTGGTCGGCCGCCTGACCAAAGAAGCGAGCGGCGCGATCAGCTTCACATATGACACTGGTTGGCTTGATTGGGAGCACACACTCCCGGTCTCTCTCTCCCTTCCACTTTCCGACGAACGATATACCGGCGCAAAAGTCGCGGCAGTCTTCGAGAACTTGTTACCGGATTCCGATGATATCAGGCGCTACGTCGCCGAGCGCGTGGGCGCAACGGGCACAGACGCATTTAGTCTGTTGGCGGCAATCGGCCGCGACTGCGTTGGCGCTCTTCAATTCTTGCCAGACGAGCTCTTCGACGACAGCTTGTTGGGCATGGCGGGCAGCATCGCGGGCGAGTCGGTCAGCGATGGAGAGATCGCTGGCATACTCAAGAATCTAGGCCGCGCTCCACTCGGACTCAGCAGTGAAGATGCGTTCCGTATCTCGATGGCGGGCGCACAGGAAAAGACCGCACTTCTCCATCATGACGGCCAATGGCTGAAGCCGATAGGCACGACACCGACAACGCATATCCTCAAACCGCAGATTGGCCATCTGCCGAACGGCATTGATCTCACCAACAGCGTTGAGAATGAATTCTATTGCCTGAAGTTGCTAGAGGGCTTCGGCCTCAAAGTGGCCAACACAGAGATCATCGACTTCGAAGACCAGAGAACACTCGTCATTGAACGTTTTGATCGGCAATGGACGAGAGATGGCCGCCTCTTGCGTTTGCCTCAGGAAGATTTCTGTCAGGCGTTATCCGTACCGCCAACCCTCAAATACCAGAACCAGGGCGGTCCAAGCATCGTTCAGATTCTTGATCTCCTGCGCGGTAGCGACGAACCAGATATCGACCGGCTCACAGTCTTCAAGGCGCAGATCGTCTTCTGGCTAATCGGCGCAACCGACGGACATGCGAAGAACTTCAGCATCTTCCTCGGACCCGGTAACACATACCGACTGACGCCTCTCTATGACGTGCTCACTGCGCAACCGAGCCTCGAGCGCCGTCAGATCGAACGCAAGCAGATGA
>NZ_JBATWS010000175.1:0-5211 GCF_049672805.1 Parvibaculum sp. | reverse complement strand
AGGCGGCATCGCCTATGTGCTGGACGAGGACGGCATGTTCGAGCGGCGTTGTAACCTCTCCATGGTCGATCTCGAACCGATCAAGGAAGAGCATGATCTGATGGAGCGTCACCGCCACCAGACGGGTGATCTCGAAACGCATGGCCGCGTCGATGTCATGAGCGACATGACCCGCTTTGACTCCGAGAGGCTCCATCAACTGATCGAAAACCACGCGCGTTACACCAACTCGGCTCGCGCGCGGCAGATACTGGATAATTGGGACGCCATGTTGCCGAAGTTCCGCAAGGTGATGCCGGTCGAATACCGCCGCGCCCTTCTGGAAATTCAGCGCGCGCAGGAAAATGCCGCACAGGCCATGATCGCAGCAGGAGAGTGAGCGTGGGAAAGATTACTGGCTTCCTCGAAATCGACAGGCAGGACCGCAAGTATCTTCCTGCCGCCGACCGGATCCGCAACTACAAGGAGTTCGTGATTCCGCTGGCCACTGAGGCTGTGCGCGATCAGGCGGCTCGCTGCATGGATTGCGGCATCCCCTATTGTCACAATGGCTGCCCGGTGAACAATCAGATCCCCGACTGGAACGATCTGGTTTATCACGACCAGTGGCTGGAGGCATGCCGCAACCTCCACTCGACCAACAACTTCCCGGAGTTTACGGGTCGCATCTGCCCCGCGCCGTGCGAGGCAAGCTGCACGCTGAACCTCACCGACCAGCCGGTCACGATCAAAACGATTGAATGTGCGATCGTCGATCGCGGCTGGAAGGAAGGCTGGATCGCGCCCCAGGTGCCCGCCGAAAAGACAGGCAAGCGCGTCGCGATCATCGGCAGCGGCCCTGCCGGCCTTGCCGCCGCGCAGCAGCTCGCCCGGCGCGGCCATGATGTTCATGTCTTCGAGAAGAACCGGAAAGCAGGCGGCCTGCTCCGCTATGGCATTCCTGACTTCAAGATGGAAAAGCATCTGATCGACCGCCGTCTCGGGCAGATGGAAGCGGAAGGCGTGACCTTCCATTACGGCGTGCATGTCGGTGTTGACCGGCCTGCTGCCGAGATCGTCGCCGAGTTCGATGCGGTGATCCTCGCTGGCGGCTCCGAAACACCGCGCGATCTGCCGGTTGAAGGCCGCGACCTTGCGGGCGTTCACTTCGCGATGGAGTTTCTGCCACAGCAGAACCGCCGCGTCTCCGAGGAGCCTATCGGGCAGGTCGAGCCGATCCTCGCAGGCGGCAAGCATGTCGTCGTCATTGGCGGCGGCGATACGGGATCGGACTGCATCGGCACCTCCTTCCGTCAGGGCGCCCTTTCCGTCACACAGCTTGAAATCATGCCCGCACCGCCGGAGCGCGAGAACAAGCTCCTCACCTGGCCGGACTGGCCGCTCAAGATGCGGACCTCCTCCAGCCAGGCAGAAGGTGCCGCGCGTGACTTCGCCGTGATGACACGCCGCATCATCGGCAAGAACGGCCATGTCACCGCCATCGAATGTGTGCGTGTGGATGAAAAGATGCAGCCCGTTCCCGGCTCGGAGTTCGAGCTGAAGGCGGACCTCGTCCTCCTCGCCATGGGCTTCGTCCATCCCGTGCATGATGGCATGTTGAAGGAACTCGGCGTCGCGCTTGATCCGCGCGGCAATGTCGCCGCCGATACGGCGACCTACAAGTCGAGCCTCGACAAGATTTTCACCGCTGGCGACATGCGGCGCGGGCAGTCCCTCGTTGTCTGGGCCATCCGCGAGGGCCGTCAGGCTGCCCGCGAGGTAGACCTCTTCCTCATGGGGGAAACAAGACTTCCACGCTGAACTGCGTTAAAGGAAAATCAAGTATCGCCCCCGTGACCACCCGTCACGGGGGTTTCTTTATGAGAAACACGATTATGAGCAGAACTCCGGCAGAGGAAGACACAAGACAGCACTGGAAAGACGGCATCCGCGTGATGCTTCCGCTCTTTCCGGGCGTCATCCCCTTCGGCATGATTGCAGGCGTTGTCGCTTCCGATACGGGGCTCGACATGCTGGCGGGCATCGGCCAGTCGATCATCGTCTATGCAGGCATGTCCCAGATCGCCGCGACACAGCTTATCGGCGAGGCAGCCCCGTTCTTCGTCATTGTCATGACGGGCCTCATCATCAATCTGCGCCTCGCCATGTATAGCGCGGCCCTTGCCGAACATGTCTCGGCCCTGCCGCTCGCCAAGCGCTGGCTCGTCGCCTATCTGATGACGGATCAATCCTATGCGCTGAGCGCCCTGCGATATGCCGCCCGGCCCGAGATGACGCTTGCAGAGAAATATGCCTTCTATACGGGCGGCGCAGTTCTCATGTGGAGTGTCTGGCTCGCGGCAACGGCGGCGGGCTATCTGCTCGGCAACCGCATTCCGCCGAGCTGGTCGCTCGACTTCATCGTGCCGCTGAGTTTTCTTGCGCTCATCGTGCCCGCCATTCGCGACCGCGCAAATGCAACCGCCGCGCTGGTCGGCGGTAGTATCGCCGTGCTCGGGTGGAACCTGCCCTTCAATCTCGGTCTTTTCCTCGCTGCCCTTGCAGGGGTGCTGGCGGGTTATACGGTTGAAACCCGTGCCTTGCGGAAGGAGGAGCAGAAATAATGTCCTCCGAGGCAATCCTACTCGCGGTCATCGCCATCGGCATCGGCACTTTCGTGCTGCGCGTCTCATTCATTGAGCTCGCAGGCCGCATGCCTCTGCCGCCCCGCCTCTCGCGAGCGCTGCGCTTTCTTCCTGCGGCTGTGCTTTCGGCGATCATCCTGCCTGCCGTGCTGAAACTGCCGGACGGAACAATCGACTTCACACCGACCAATCCGAAGATCATCGCCGCGCTCGTTGCAACGCTCATTGCGTGGCGCACAAAGAGTTCGATCTTCACCATCTTTGGCGGCATGGCGCTTTTCTGGTTGCTGAACTGGCTTGCCTGAAAGAAAGCGCGCGCCCCACCCGCGCGCCTCACTCACGGCACCGCGCAACAGCCTTGCGCCCTCCTGCGTGCGGGCGCGCTCCCGTTCGATCCAGCGGCGTATTTGCGCCCAATCCGTCTGGCGCACCTCGTTTACCTCTGCCCTCACCGCATGTGATGGCGCGGTGAGGCCCGCATCCGCCATCAACTCGTTCCATGCCGTCGCATGGGTCACGACCACATCCTGCACCGGCCCAACCTCGAACCCGTTGACCAGCGTGGCGAGCCGCTCGCTGTTGAACACAAGAAGGATCATCGCGCTGAGCACCAGCGCAATGGTGAGCCGACGCACGGAAGCGCGCGTTTCCGCCTCGCGCAAGGCAGCGCTTTCGGCTTCATGAGCCGCTGCTTCTGCTTCCGCTTCCTGCATCAGATCAAGCATCTCTGCCTCAGAACTGGAAATAGATGAAGGGTGCAACACCCTCGGGCGCTATTGCCCAGATGACCCATATGCCACCGCCGAAAAGAACAGCGAGAAGCGGCGCGGGCAGATATTCAACGCCACGCGCCAGCCAGTTACCGAGCCGCACGGGCGTAAACTGAAAGAACATCGCAATCGCGATGAGCCCCGCCGCGAAAGGCGTCACATAAAGGCTCGGATCGCCCCAGCGCGCAAAACCGGCAATGTAGTCCGATGCAGTCGAGAAACTGTCTGCGCGGAAGAAGATCCACGCAAAGCAGACAAGGTGAAATGTCCAGATGACACCCACCACATAGCGCGCGCCATTGCCGATCGTAGCGATGAAGCCGCCGGGATCGGTATGTGAAGGCGCGAACTCCTCAAGCTTTCCCTTCATGTAGCGCTCCGCCGCCAGCATCGCGCCATGGAACGCGCCCCAGAACACGAATGTCCATGCCGCGCCATGCCAGATACCGCCGAGAAACATGGTGAGGAAGAGATTGCGATAGGTCTTCACCTCGCCGCCGCGATTGCCACCCAGTGGTACATAGAGATAGTCGCGGAGCCAGGTGGAGAGCGAGATGTGCCAGCGCCGCCAGAAATCCTGAAGGCTCGCCGCACGGTAGGGCTGGTTGAAGTTATCGAGAAAGCGATAGCCAAGCAGCGCCGCAACGCCGATGGCAATGTCGCTATAGCCCGAAAAGTCGCAATAGATCTGCACGGCATAGCCATAAATGCCGATGAGAAGATCAAGCGCACTCACCATTCCGGGATCAAAGAAAACCGGGTCCACCAGTTCGGTGGCGAGATAATTCGCGATCACCATCTTCTTGGCGAGGCCGGAAAGGATGAGCACCAAACCAATGCCAAGATATTCCCGCGTCAGCGCCGCTGGGCGATGAAGCTGCGGCAGAAAATCTGCCGCGCGCACAATCGGTCCCGCCACAAGCTGCGGGAAGAAAGAAATGTAGAGCGTTACATTGAGGAGCGAGCGTTCTGCCGTGACGTGGCCGCGATAAATATCGACCACATAGGAAATACCCTGAAAGGTGAAGAACGAAATGCCGATTGGCAGGATCACCTGCATGAAGGGCAGATCGCGCTCAAGCCCCACCGCCTCAAGCAGCGCCGCGAAAGAGACAAGGAAGAAGCCGTAATATTTGAAGAAGCCGAGGATTGCGAGATGCGAAACGGTCGATATGCCAACAATGAATTTCCGCAAGCCCTCGCGCTCTGCCCGCGCAACCGCAAGCCCTGCGATATAGCTGATTAACGTTGAGAGAAAGAGCAGACCTAGAAAGCGCCAGTCCCACCACGCATAAAAGAAATAGCTCGCACCGACGAGAAAGAGTTTCCGCGCTTCCGGCAGCCCGCGCACGGCCCAGCTGATCACAAACACGATCAGGAAAAAGATACCGAACTCAACTGTCGGAAAAATCATACCGTTCCGCCACTCACGTGCGTCAACCACGCGCACACATCGCCCACGCTAACCATCAGGGGGGCATGACGGAATGGAGGCATTTTCCTCGCTCGCACGGCAAAGCTCAATCACTGCTTCCGGTTATAGTTAACGCTGGCGTGCAAGCCTCTCCGCCCATCAGCGCCGAGGCGAGCGATGCCGACAGCCGATCCGCCCCTTCGCGGCGCAGATGAACCCGGTCGCCATGCATGAGCGGCGGCTCCAGACGTGCCCAGTCATCGGCCGCACAGCGCCCGCCCATCGCTTCACCGCCATCCCAGAAAAAGGCACCGCGCGAGACAGCCTCCTCCTTCAGCGCCTGCCGCACGGCATCAAGCCGGGGCGGCGTCGCCCATCCGCCCTGGCAGGCCTGGCCCGTCCC
>NZ_JBATWS010000174.1:0-3547 GCF_049672805.1 Parvibaculum sp. | reverse complement strand
TCGCACCGCCCGTCTCGGCAAGAACCTTCGTGATCGCCGCCGTCAGAGACGTCTTCCCGTGGTCGACATGTCCAATCGTACCGATGTTGCAGTGCGGCTTCGTCCGCTCAAACTTCTCTTTGGCCATCTCGGCGCTCCATTCCTCTGGAACTGACTTAGTTCAACTCGTTAGGCGTATTTCGCCCGGACTTCATCGGACACCGCTTGCGGTACCTGCTCGTAATGATCGAACTGCATCGTGTACTGGGCGCGGCCCTGGCTCATCGAACGCAGCGTGTTCACATAACCGAACATATTGGCGAGCGGCACCATCGCATGGATCACCTGCGCGATACCGCGCTGCTCAGTGCCATTGATCTGACCACGGCGGCTATTCAGGTCACCGATCACGTCACCCATATATTCTTCCGGCGTCACAACCTCGACCTTCATGATCGGCTCGAGGAGCTTCACCCCCGCCTGCTGCGCACCTTCACGGAAGGCAGCGCGCGCGGCGATTTCGAAGGCCATCACGCTGGAGTCAACGTCATGGTAGGCACCATCGACCAGCGTCGCCTTGAAGTCGATCATCGGGAAGCCGGCGAGCGGACCTGAGTCCTTCACGCTCTCGACACCCTTCTGCACGCCCGGCACATATTCCTTCGGCACCGAACCGCCAACGATCTTGCTTTCGAAGACGAAACCCGAACCAGGCTCGCCCGGCTCGAAAACGAGCTTCACGCGTGCGAACTGGCCCGAACCGCCCGTCTGCTTCTTGTGCGTGTAATCGATTTCCGCGCGCTTCGTGAGCGTCTCGCGATAGGCCACCTGCGGCGCACCCACATTCGCGTCCACCTTGAACTCGCGGCGCATGCGATCGACGATGATGTCGAGATGCAGTTCGCCCATGCCCTTAATGACGGTCTGGCCGGATTCATTATCCACCGACACGCGGAAGGACGGATCTTCCTGCGCGAGGCGATTGAGCGCGAGGCCCATCTTCTCCTGGTCAGCCTTCGTCTTCGGCTCAACAGCAACCTCGATAACCGGCTCCGGGAACTCCATACGTTCCAGAATGATCGGCTTCAGCGGGTCGCAAAGCGTGTCACCCGTCGTAACATTCTTGAGGCCGGCCACGGCAACGATATCGCCGGCATAGGCTTCCTTGATGTCTTCGCGGTGATTTGCATGCATCTGCAGCATGCGGCCTACGCGCTCACGGCTTTCCTTCGTCGAATTGAGGACGCTTGCACCCGTCGCCAGCACACCCGAATAGATGCGGCAGAAGGTGAGCGAACCAACGAACGGATCGTTCATGATCTTGAACGCGAGAACCGAGAGCGGCGCATCATCGGAGGTCTTGCGCGTGATCTTCTCTTCGGTCTTCGGGTCAATACCCTCAACGCTATCGATATCAACCGGCGACGGCAGGTAATCCACCACCGCATCAAGCATCGCCTGCACGCCCTTGTTCTTGAAGGCGCTGCCACAAAGAACCGGTACGAACTTGCGAGCAATCGTGCCTTTGCGGATGAGCTTCTTCAGCGTCTCCTCGTCGGGCTCGTTACCCTCAAGGTAGGCTTCCATCGCGGCGTCGTCCATTTCGACGGCCGTCTCGACCAGCTTCGAGCGATACTCTTCAGCCTTGTCCTTCAGATCAGCTCGGATTTCCCGGGCCTCAAACTCGGCACCAAGAGACTCGTCCTTCCAGATGAATTCCTTCATCTGAATGAGATCGACGAGACCCTCGAACTCCGATTCAGCGCCAACCGGAAGCTGCAGCACCAGCGGCGTCGCGCCCAGACGGTCGATAATCATATCGACGCAGCGGTAGAAGTTCGCGCCCATGCGGTCCATCTTGTTGACGAAGCACATGCGCGGAACGCCGTACTTGTCAGCCTGACGCCACACGGTTTCCGACTGCGGCTCCACACCGGCAACCGAGTCAAACACGGTCACGGCGCCGTCGAGCACGCGGAGCGAACGCTCCACCTCAATGGTGAAGTCAACGTGGCCGGGCGTATCGATGATATTGATACGCTTGCCCTTCCAGAAACAGGTCGTCGCAGCGGACGTGATCGTGATGCCACGCTCCTGCTCCTGCTCCATCCAGTCCATCGTGGCGGAGCCGTCATGCGTCTCACCAATCTTATGGTTCACGCCCGTGTAGTAGAGAATGCGCTCGGTCGTCGTCGTCTTACCAGCATCAATGTGAGCCATGATGCCGATATTGCGGTAATCTTCGAGCTTAGTAGTGCGTGCCATGACGGTTTGCCTTTAGGGGACTTGAACGCTTTACCAGCGATAGTGCGAGAAGGCGCGGTTGGCTTCAGCCATGCGATGCGTGTCTTCACGCTTCTTGACGGCGGAACCGCGATTGTTGGCGGCGTCGAGGAGTTCACCCGACAGGCGACCGATCATCGTGGTCTCATTGCGCGCGCGAGCGGCAGCAATGATCCAGCGAATGGCGAGCGCGCGGCGGCGGTCCGGACGAACCTCAACCGGAACCTGATACGTCGCACCACCAACGCGGCGCGAGCGAACTTCGAGAGCCGGCATCACATTCTCGAGCGCTTCATGGAAAGTGCGAAGCGGATCGACATTGGCCTTCTGCTGCATCTGGTCGAAAGCGCCGTAAATGATCTTTTCGGCGGCCGACTTCTTGCCATGATACATGAGGCTGTTCATGAACTTCGCGAGAACAACGTCGCCATACTTGGCGTCCGGAAGAACTTCTCGCTTTTCTGCGCGGTGGCGTCTGGACATATCTCTGACCCTTACTTCGGACGCTTCGCGCCGTATTTGGAGCGGCGCTGACGGCGATCTTTCACGCCCTGCGTATCAAGCACACCACGGATGATGTGGTAGCGAACACCCGGAAGGTCCTTCACGCGGCCGCCGCGAATAAGAACCACGGAGTGTTCCTGCAGGTTGTGACCTTCGCCCGGGATGTAGCTCGAAACTTCGAACTGGTTGGTCAGGCGCACACGCGCGACCTTACGCAGAGCGGAGTTCGGCTTCTTCGGCGTCGTTGTATAGACGCGCGTGCACACGCCCCGCTTCTGCGGGCACGCCTGCATGGCCGGTACTTTGTTGCGCTTTGCCAGCGGCTTGCGCGGCTTGCGAATAAGCTGGTTGACGGTGGGCATTCGCCTTCTCGATCCTGTCTGTCCAAACGAAAACGACGCCACGCTGCCCCGGAACGCTTCCGGAAAGAGCTGCGCGCGCTTTGAGATACAAACCCGTGCAGGCTGCATCCGCTTGCAGAGGATTCCGGTTGCCCGGAATCATGCGCCATTCCTCGTATTCTGTTTACCGGCCCCAGTGTCTAGATCCGACCAAAAGGCTAATCCCATCAAGGGTTTATCTGCCAGCGGTCCGGGAAGCCTCTACTACCTGGAGCGAAAGTGAGCGGAACGTACTCGGGGGTCCACGAGTCGTCAACCCCTACAATCGCCAAACTCCGCAGATTCTAGGGAAAATGCTGGAGAAAGCTGCTTAACGCGCGGCGGCACGCGCCCGCGCGGTGCTTTCAGGGCGCGCGCCCGTCACTTCCCCTTACTTTATA
>NZ_JBATWS010000173.1:0-9909 GCF_049672805.1 Parvibaculum sp. | reverse complement strand
GGGCGACACTGTGCGCCCGATATTTGAGTATTCTCCCGGCGCCGTTGCTCCCGGACAAGGGAACGAGCGCATATTCACCTGACCTGCTGTGAAGTGCTCAAAAAACCGATATTAAAAATACAGGTCGTCGCTAAAACAGTTGGTTCTTAATTGAGCACTTGATTGTTAATCAGGCTAAGAGTTATAGAACTGAACAATATTGGTGGGGGTTGATCTTTCATCACCTTCGTGCAGACGGGGGCTGCTTGAGGGTCGGACATAAAGAGGGCGCAGTGTCTGAAAAGGCTGAACTGATTGATATGACCGCTGAAATCGTTTCGGCCTATGTCGGACATAACAGCGTCGGCCCCGATGAAATCCCCAACCTGATACATAGAGTATTCGCCGCACTGAGTGAGGCGGCACTGGGCGGGAGCGCTGCGGAAGCGCAGCAGGCTGAACCGGCCGTGCCCATCCGCAAATCGATCACGCCGGATTACATCATCTGTCTTGAGGACGGGAAGAAGTTCAAATCCCTCAAGCGTCATCTGCGCACGCATTACAATCTCAGCCCCGAAGAATATCGCGAAAAATGGGGGCTGCCGCGTGACTACCCGATGGTCGCGCCGAACTATGCGCAGGCGCGCTCGCGTCTCGCCAAGAAAATGGGGCTGGGGCAGAGCGGCCAGCGCAAGCGCAGGACACGCTAGACCTGCGCCATTCTCCTTGCACGACGCCGCAACCGGCCCCAAGATCGAAGCAATGATTCGGGGGGCGGCCTTGCGCTGCCATATGTGAGGGGTTGGTCCGCTGGACGCGACAGATCGGGCAATCAGGGCACAGCTGATCGTACCTGAGCAGCAGGAGCTGTTCGACTATTGGCGTACGAAAGCAGGACCGAGCGGCTATCCGACGCGGGCAGATATTCAGCCGGCGGAACTGCGCCGCATGTTGCCGTCTCTCAGCATTGTTGAAGTGACCGATGATGCGCAGCCGCGGTTGCGTATCCGGCTTGCGGGCACGCGGCTGCGCGACTATCTCGGCGTCGAGATCACGGGCCACTATCTCGATGAATATGATCTCGGCGATCAGACGGATTACTGGGACGCGGCCTATCGCGAAGTGATTATTGGCGGTCGTCCCGCGCAAGGCGTGGTGCCGCTCACGCCGTGGAAACAGCCGAATATTTTTCAGTTCTGGCTTCGCCTGCCGCTGGTGAATGATGAAGGCCGCATCGTCATGGTGCTCGGCCATGATGCTTTCATGCAGTCTGAAAAGGCGCACGCCCTGGCAAGCCGCGCCAACCTGCGCATCGCCTGACCCATCCGCAAAGTTGATCGATCGCCCGTCTGCATGCAGACTGACGACGGGGGATGTTGCGAGGGAGCAAAAGGGTCATGTTCTTGTCGGGTTTGTTTCGTGGTGCAGCGCGTCGTGGCACCCTTCTCGTGCTTGCCGCGATTACCCTGCCTCTTGCGGCGGCACCCGCCGCAGCGAATGCGCGGCTTGAAGAGGGCACGACAACGCTCAGCACAGGCGAGAGCGCCTTTTTCCCCGTCAGGGGCGGTGAGAAAGGGCCGGCCAATCTCTCCGCGCAATGCGAGATCGGGGATGTTGGCGGCACGGCAAACATTACCTTCGATGGCGAGAATTATGTGCCGCTTTCCGACCCGCCAGTCGGCACTGTCATCACCCTCTCGCGCGGCGAGACGCGCAGCTATGAGCTGAGCGGCATCGTGAATGCGTCATCAGGTGGTGAAGCCTATATCGCCTTTCACTTCACCGGTGCGCCTGCGCCCATGTGCTTTCCGGGTATGGATTGCGGCGGAGCAGAAGGCGCTTCCAGCAGCGTGACCGTTACTTGCCGGAACGTGGGCGGCTGACGGACGGGAAGCGGCGGATCAACGCCACAACCGGCGCGACCTTCTTCACGTCCGAAAGCTTCAGCGCTGCAGCCCCCGCTTCAGGCGGGACGACGAGACATTCCCGGCCTTCCAGAAAGGCGAGGCGCCCAAAAAGTCGCCTGTTCTCCGCGTTGGAGACAAGGCAGTCCCGACCGGGAAGGGCTGTTGCCTCCTCCACCTGCACCAGGTCGGCGATCAACAGGTCGCCCGCGCTGTAGGGGCCGAGTTCCTGTGCCACACGAAGGGCGACCGGGTCGCGCGCGCCTTCGGCAAGGGCGGGGGCAAGCGGTATTGCTTCCGTCAGCGAGGCGACAAGGCCGCCCGGCCGCAGCTCCGCCTGACAGACAAGGCTCTCCCGCCCCGAACTGATCAGATCGGTAACGCCGACATCCAGCGCCTGCGCGATCCTTTCCAGCCAGCCGGTCGAAAGCGTCATATCCGCCGTTTCAAGGCGTGAAACGGTCGCCGCCGTCGTTCCCAGGCTTTCGGCAAGCTCAGTCGGGGTCAGTCCCCGCGCCTTCCGGAAATATCGAATCCTCGTTTGCAGCGCTTGCCTCCCGGTATGTGTTCCCCGAAATATTACACAACTTATCCCCTCTTTGTACAGGATAAGTAAATTATTTCCCCGAAAGGGCGCGCTGGGTGCTCGTGTGAGCGAAAGGGGAGAGTGATGAGACGTCGAGGATTGGCCGAAGCGGAAAAGGCACTGCATGTCGCAAGGGTGCAGGAGGTTGTGGCGCGGGAGTGGAAGGTACCGCTTTCCGAGATGCGCTCACCCACCCGCCGCCGCGCCCCGGTGGCGCAAGCGCGTCAGGTCGCCATGTATTTCTCGCATGTCGTGTATGGCGTCAGCCTTGCCTCTGTCGCCCGCCATTTCGGGCGTGACAGGACGACGGCTGCCCATGCGTGCCGCCGGGTGGAAGACCGGCGCGATGACGAGAATTTCGATCGCCTGCTGGACGAAATCGCCCGGCGTCTGCCGGCAGCGGGCAAGAAGGTTTGGTCGCAATGAAAGGCGGGGGCAGAAAAGGCGCGGCCCGCGCGCAAACACCGGAAAATACCGCCGACCCGTTTCAGGCGCAGCATCGGCTTCCTGCCCGGCGTCAGATCAGGCTCGGCAGCGAAGAAGTGAGCGTCGAGGTCAATGAGGGAGAGTCGCCCCTTGGCTGGCTGCGGCGGCGGAAGGGGAGTGACGGCAAGCCGCTTTTGAGCGCAAGCCAGTTTGAAGCGGGAGAGCGGCTGCGGCGCGATTTCACCATCGGCCAGATGACGCCGCGAGTGACGGCGGACTGGTCGCGGCCGATCAGCGGAGGCTCTGGTCGCCAGCACGATCCGGCCGAGATTGCAGACCATGCTCTCGCCGCGCGGCAGCGCGTTTCGCAGGCTGTTGCGGCGGTCGGCCCCGGCCTTTCAGACATATTGCTGAGTGTCTGTTGCCATTTGCAGGGCCTGGAAGCAGCGGAGAGAGGCTTCGGCTGGCCCAAACGGGCGGGCAAGCTCGTGCTGCAAATTGCGCTGGATCGGCTCGCCGCCCATTACGGAATTGAGGAAAGAGCCTAGGTCGTGGCGCCGAGGGCTGCCTTCGCATCTGCCTGAGTGCGTTCGACCATCGAATAAAGCCCGTTGGAACGCTGCGGCGTGAGATGCGCATCAAGGCCGAGCTGCGCGAGAACGCTGCGCGCATCAATTTTGAGAATGTCAGCTGGCCGCTTGTCGGAATAGAGGCGCATCAGAATGGCGATCAGGCCGCGCACGATATGCGCATCGCTATCGCCCCTGAAATGAAGAACGGGCTGCCCTTCATCATCGCAGCGCACCTCATTCACCAGCCAAACCTGACTGACGCAGCCTTCCACCTTGTTGGCCGGGGAATGTTCTTCCTCGCTCAGGGGTTCAAGGCTCTTGCCAAGCTCGATCACATAGCGATACCGCTCCTCCCATTCGTCAAGGAAGGCGAAATCGTCGATGAGATCCTGAATGCTCATATCGGCCTGCGGGGTGTCGGAGGGCATGAAGAGGACATAGCGACATGAACTCCAAAGAACAAGCGCCCCGCACATCCTTGCGGGATGGCGGGGCGTTGTTGGCCGCCGGGACGCCTCATACGAGGCGCCGGGAAGCCGACGGGCAAACCTGATGGGTGACTTCAGGCGCCAGCCGTAAGGCCGGAAGCGGCACGGGGTTGCGCTATATGCGAACCCGCGGACGGAGTAGTGGTGCTGTTCTGCTGCCGCTCCCTGGCTTTCTCGATGATCCAGACAACAGCCATGCTTCCGTAATAGGTGGTCTGCCGGACGATATGACCTGCGAGGGCATGGCTCTTCTCGCAGACTTCCGGGTTTCGCCCGCAGAAGCCCATTACGTCCTGCGCGGAGCGTGCGGCAAGGGCAAGTGCCTCGCCCGCGCCAATATCGGCGTGATCAGGTGGGGGTGCCTCTTCGTGATAGGCAGCCCGGTAAATGTCGCCCGTAAGGGCAGCGGTTTGCGATGTGCCCTCATCTTCTGCACCGGGCAGAAGAAAGGCGAGAACGGTGAGCCAGAAGGCGGCTCTCAGAACAAAAGACATGCGACGATCCCTTCCCAAAGATTTCGCGTCTGAACCTGAGGCGATCCTGTGGGGTAGAGACCTGCTGGCCTGTTAATTCGATAAGTAAAATTGAAAAGGAGTTTGGGTTTTATACTTCGAAAATTGAGTGTTGGTTGATTTCAATTCTCTACAGACAAAGTAATTATAATATAATTATTGTAAAATAAAATAAAAATACGCCTCAAATTTGAGGCGTATTCAGTTAAAATCTGAGACGGATTCAATTCAAATTGCGCAGATCGGCAGGCGCGCGATCATGCCGTTGCCCGGCGGCCTTTCAAGCTCTGTCAGTGCGCGTTGAGTGCCGAAGAGGGCACGGCATCCGCAAAGCAAGTCCGCACTTCCTCCACCGCATGCTTGCCCGTGCAATAGGCTTCTTCCGAGGGGAAGCGGGCAGCAGCAAGGCACTGGTCGAGATTGAGCCGCGCCCAGTTGAGGCAGCGCCCCGTGGGATTGCGGGTCGAGACAAGGCCCGCCTCCATCGAACCGTCCATCACCTGATAGGCGGCAAGGGTGAGAATGCGGTTCATCACGCTCGGCCGATAGGCATGGGCAGGGCTGATGGGAGACAGGTTGGCGAGAAGGGCGCCTGCACGTTCCATCAGGCTCTCGCTCGCATCGGCGGTCTTGCTCTCCGGCAGGGCACCCGGCAGCGGCGTGCTCATGCCCCATTTCTGCTTCTGGAAGGCATAGGCCGTTTCAAGGAAACGGGCAGACAGCGCCGCCATGCGGGTATTCTGATTGCGAAGCTCCACCGTCACGGCTTCCGTCGCATCGCGGGCACCGCGAATTTGCAGGATGTAATTGTCATCGCTGCGCAGCGCTTCAAGCACGGCAGCCTTTCCGCGCGAGCGGACTTCATCGCGGACACCCTGCGCGAAAGCGGGCGCCTGCGAGGCAACCATGGCATGTGCAACGAACCAGCCTTCCGCCAGATCATCCGCCCGCGAGAAGCGCAGCGTCGCAATCGCCCGGCGTACATCGCTCGGCGTGTTGAGGCGGCTTTCGCTGACAGCGGCAAGGGCCGATCCGTAATCAGCATAAACGCCTGCAAGCTGCTGAACCTGCGGCTTGGCGGACAGGGCCGAAATACCGGCAGAAGGATCAACCGAGGCAACCTGCACGGCCGCCTGAGGGCGCGGCGCGGGAAGCGGGATCGGAATATTGGCAGAAGCGACATTACCGACGCCGCCCGCTGCGGGCGGTACTGCCGGAGCAGGGGGTGCCTCGGCAGGGGCTTCCGCTGTCAATTGAGGCTTCGGCTCTTCCTTGGAGGCTTTGCCGCCTTCAATAACCGTACAACCGGTGATGAGTGCGGCAAGCGAAAGTCCCGAAAGAAGTTTCAGGGAAAGCTTCAGCGGTGCTGCAAAAGAATGCGCGCGAGCCTTGCCAGTCTGTTCCACGCCGATACCCCTCGTCACAACTGTCCCCACCCGCTTGTCTTAATGAGTTATTAGCGAGTCTAATGCGCCGCGCGCGATGCCGCAAACAGGAAACGCGTTAAGGATGAATGACATAGTTGCCCGCCGGACGGAAAAGCTGATGAATGGCGGGGTTACGGCGAAATCCGCAGGTTTTGAGGATCACAGGTGATGGAACGGGCCCCAAGGCTGAAGGCGGAAATCTGGGTCAAGGCACTGATACGCCGCTGCGAGGTGGCTGGCGTGTCCGCCTTTGTGGTCCGCAGGGGCGATACAGGCTCGGGCACCGTGCTTCTCAAGGTAAACACGCTGGACGGCGAAGCGGAGATTTACAGCCCCGCGCGGGATGGGGAGGGCGAGCTGATCTGGCTCGCGAAAGGGCGGCAGGCCGAGGCAGAGGCAGACGCTTATATCGAAAAGCAGCGTGCCTTCGATCCCGATATCTGGGTGGTCGAGATTGAAGACAGGGAGGGCCGCCACTTCCTGCTGGAAAAGCTCGGCTGACGACCCTTTTCTCTGTCAGGGCCGCATGAAGGTGAAGTCTTCATCCGGGTCGAGATGGTCGGCTGCTTCCAGAAGCTCCGCGCGAATATCTTCCGGCGACCGGCTTTCCTTCCAGATGCGCAGAGCCTGTTCGAAGAGAATGCGGGCAACGGCGTCGCTCGACATCTTCTTCTCATTTGCTTCCGCGAGCGCCGCTTCAAGATGAGGCGTGAGAATGTCTCTGGCTGTCGTCATTACTGTTTTCCGTTTTCTGAATGCCAATGCGCTCATTTTTGCATAACGCGTGTATCCCCGCGCATCTGCCAGTTTGTCGCGGCGGCGCTTTTCAGGCGCTGCGCGGCGCAAAAAGGATGATGCCAGCCGCCAGAAGCGCGAGCGCGCCGCCGCCAAGATCCCACAGATCGGGTCTCTGCCCCTCCGCAATCCAGAGCCAGAAAAGGGAGGCGGCAATGTAAACACCGCCATAGGCCGCAAATGCACGCCCCGCATGATCGCTTGGTGCGAAGCTGAGAAGCCAGGCAAAGGTGGCGAGCGCGGCAAGTCCGGGCACCAGCCACCAGATGGAATGGCCGTTTCTCAGCCAGGCCCAGAAGGCGAAGCAGCCGCCGATTTCGGCAAGCGCGGCCGCAAGATAGATCAGATAGGTGCTGGCGATGGCGGGCATGAAAACCTCAAGGATATGCGGGTGAGGCGACTATAAGGGCATGTCAGCCCAGCGTCGCGCTCCCGGGTGGCGGTTCCGGGCACTTTCGTTTAGGGTCCGCCGCAAATATTCCGGAGATCGAGACGTGAGCACGACCGAAACCGCCGCCCGACAATCTGGCGATGTGGAAACGCAGGTTCGCAACCGCCGAACCTTTGCCATCATCGCCCATCCTGACGCGGGCAAGACCACGCTGACCGAAAACCTGCTCTTGAAGGGCGGGGCGATCCATCTCGCCGGTCAGGTGAAGGCGCGCGGCGATAGCCGGCGGGCGCGGTCCGACTTCATGAAGATCGAGCAGGATCGCGGCATCTCCGTCTCCTCCGCCGTAATGACGTTTGAATATAAGGGCATCACCTGCAACCTGCTGGATACGCCGGGCCACGAAGATTTCAGTGAGGACACCTACCGCACGCTGACCGCCGCCGACAGCGCCATCATGGTGATCGACGCCGCGAAGGGCATTGAATCGCAGACGCTGAAGCTTTTTGAAGTCTGCCGCTTGCGCGATGTGCCGATTATCACCTTCATCAACAAGATCGACCGCGAAGGCCAGGATCCGTTCGAACTGATGGACGAGATCGCCTCCAAGCTCGCTCTCGACACGGTGCCGATGGGCTGGCCCGCAGGCATGGGCGGGCTGCTGCGCGGCATTTTCGATCCGGAGAATGATCGCTTCGTTCCCTATTCAAAGCCGGGCGTCAGGGGCATCGAAGAGCCGGAAAGCATCGACAGTGCCCGCATGAGCGAGTTTATGAATGCGGATGAACTCGCAACCTTCCGCGATGAATGGGAACTCGCGCGCGGCGGCAGCCCCGAATTTGATGTGGCGCAATATCTCGCCGGGCATATGACGCCGGTTTATTTCGGCAGCGCGCTGCGCAAGCTCGGCGTGCGCGAGCTGCTTGAGGCGGTGGTGCGCTTCGCGCCTTCACCGCGCCCCCAGCCTGCCGCGACGCGGCTCGTCCAGCCGACGGAGCCGAAGGTTTCCGGCTTCGTCTTCAAGGTGCAGGCAAATATGGATGCGAACCACCGCGACCGTATCGCCTTCATGCGCATCTGCTCGGGCAGGTTCAAACGCGGCATGCGGCTGAAACTGTCAGGCAGCGGGAAGACAATCGGCGTCCACAACCCGATCCTCTTCTTCGCGCAGGACCGTGAGCTGGTGGATGATGCCTATGCGGGGGATATTATCGGCATCCCGAACCACGGCACCATTCGCGTCGGCGACACGTTGAGCGAGACGGAAGACCTCCTCTTTACCGGTATCCCGAACTTTGCCCCGGAAATTTTGCGCCGCGTGCGGCTCGATGATCCGATGAAGGCGAAGCATATGCGCCGCGCGCTGGAAAGCCTTGCCGAAGAAGGTGTCACGCAAGTCTTCAAGCCGGAGATCGGTGCGAACTGGATTGTCGGTGTCGTCGGGCAGCTTCAACTTGAGGTGCTTGCCTCTCGCATCGCGGCGGAATACGGCATCAATGTGCATTTCGAACCCGCACCTTACGAAACGGCGCGCTGGGTGCTCGCGGATGATACGGCAGAACTGAAGCGCTTCATGGAAGCGCATCGCGGCAACATGGCGACGGATCGCGATGGCGCGCCTGTCTTCATGGGCAAGAGCATGTGGGAACTCAACTACACGCTGGAGAAATGGCCGAACATCCGCTTCTCGGCAACGCGCGAACGTGCGCCCGCAACGTCGTGAGGCGTCTATAGATTTTCAGGACAGGGCAGACGGAGATAGATGCAGGATCTGAGCGACAGCTTTCGTGACTACTGGTCACTCGTGGTCGAGGTGTGGACTACCGGTGTCTTCGGCATGAATATCGGCGACATCATCGTCGCCTTCGCCATATTCGGCTTCTTCTATGTGCTGCGCGACATCTTCACCCGCCTCGTGCTGAAATGGCTCGACAAATGGGTGGAACAGTCAGGCAATGTCTTTGGCAAGCATTTCCGCGCGTCCATCCGCGCGCCGCTGAGGTTTCTCTTCATCGCGCTCGGACTTTTCTTTGCCGTTCGCTATCTCGATTTTGAAGGCGACCTCGCGGAGTTTTCGAACAACGTCAACCGCTCGCTCATCGCCATTGCGATCTTCTGGGTGTTCTACAATGCGGTGGCGCCCCTTCGTGATCTTCTGAGTCAGTTCGGCGCGGTGCTGACACCGGAGATTTTGAGCTGGCTTGTCGGCAGTGCAAAGGTGGGCGTGGTCATTCTCGGTGCGGCAGCGGTTCTCCAGATATGGGGATTGCAGATCGGTCCGATCATTGCGGGGCTTGGTCTTTTCGGCGTTGCCGTGGCACTCGGCGCGCAGGATCTCTTCAAGAATCTCATCGGTGGCATCTCGATTCTTGTCGAAAAGCGTTTCGGCTATGGCGACTGGATTCTCGTGGACGGCATTGTCGAAGGCACGGTGGAGAAGATCGGCTTCCGCTCCACGCTGGTGCGCCGCTTTGATCGTGCGCCCGTCTATGTGCCGAACCAGCATCTCTCCGACAATGCGGTAACGAATTTCAGCGCCATGACGCATCGGCGTCTTTCGTGGAAGATCGGCCTTGAATACCGCACCACACATGAGCAGCTGCGGCGCATTCTGAATGATATTGAATCCTACCTCCGTTCGACGGAAGGCTTTGCACAGCCGCCTGCAGCGCATCTTTTTGTTCGGATCGACAGCTTTGGTCCGTCGTCCATCGACATTATGATCTACTGCTTCACCAACACGATTGTCTGGGGCGAATGGCTGGCGCTGAAGGAAGCACTCGCCTTCCGCGTGAAGCAGGCGGTGGAAAGCGCAGGCGCGAAATTCGC
>NZ_JBATWS010000172.1:0-4937 GCF_049672805.1 Parvibaculum sp. | reverse complement strand
GACCAAGGCCGGGGCGCCGGGCCGGTGGTGGGCGGCGCGCTCATCGGTGCCGTGCTTGGCGGCCTCGTTGGTCATGTGATCGATGCCAATAATCAGGCCTGCATGGGCGACGTGCTCGAATATGTGCCCGCCCACCAGCGCGTCTATTGGGAAGATCCTCATAGCGGCTATGGCTATGCGATGACGCCGCTGCGCACCTATGAGCCGTATCCCGGCCAGTATTGCCGGGAGTATCAGACGGTCGTGACGATTGGCGGTCGCGCGGAAGAAGCCTATGGCACCGCCTGCCGCCAGCCCGACGGGGCATGGAAGATGATGAACAGTTGAAGCTCCCCAAGATCGGGGTGAAAGGCGGCGCATACCCGGCGCCGCCTTTTTTCGTGTCTCCGCCTGCCCGCATGAAAGGAAAGCGCTGGGTTTTCCGCAGATGACGTATCATCATCCCTGCAAGGCTCGGAGATGCCAGTCAGCAAGGGGGGAACGCATGTCCGTCAAGGAAACGGTGGGCGACTTCATCACCATCGAACGGGAAGGCCGCGTGGCCGTCGTCCGCTTCGATCGGGGCGACCGCATCAATGCCCTTTCCGTGCAGCTCTTGCGCGACCTCGCACAGACTGCGCGCCTGTTGCGGGAGGATATAGAGACAAGCGCGGTAGTGCTCACAGGCGGACAGGTCTTTACCGGCGGTGCCGACCTCACCGATCCCGCTATCAGGCAGCGTGCCGCAGCCTCGCTGCTCGAGCGCCGCGAGATGCTGCGCGCCGGGCCCGATATGTGCGATGCGTGGGAAGCGCTTGATCAGGTGACCATCGTTGCCATTGAAGGCTTCTGCATCGGCGGCGGTGTCGCCCTTTCCGTGTCCTGCGATTTTCGCGTGACGGGAAAGAGCGCCTATTTCCGTCTGCCCGAAATTCCTCTCGGTATGAATATGAGCTGGCATACGCAGCCCCGCATGGTGAACCTCATTGGTCCGTCCCGCACGAAGCAGTTCACCATCTTCGGCGAGAAGGTTGATGCCGGGACGGCGGAAAAATGGGGCCTCGCTGACGAGATATGCGAAGATGGCGCAGCGCTCGCAACAGCACGGCGCTGGGCGGACAAGGTGGCCGCACTGCCGCCCGTTTCCGTTCGCATGGCAAAGCGCGGTATCACGCAGGCGGCAACGGCGCTCAACGCGGTTTCCACCTTCATGGATGCCGACCAGTTTGCGCTTGCATCGACGAGCGAGGATCATCGGGAGGCGGTGAATGCCTTCCTCGAAAAACGGAAACCCGATTTCACGGGGCGGTAAAGGCGAGGGGAGAAAACGGATGGGCCATGACAAACCGGCAACGCATCGCGGTGGTTGCCCCTGTTGTTCTCCCTATGTGTGGGACGCCTATCGGCCCCGGGATCCGGGATTGAGCAGGCGCGGCTTTTTCGGTGTAGGCGCCGCCTTTACCGCAGCCGCCCTTTCCGCGCTGACCGGGAAAAGCGAGGCAGGTGCAGCCGGAGCGGCAGGTCTCGCCACGGCGCTTGCCTTCACAGCGCCTGCCATTGCCTTGGGCGAGACGCGCCGGAGCCGCGCCGATGCGGCACCCGGCGTCACCGTTTACCGGGGCGGGACCATCCGTACCATGAATGATGCAACGCCGCTTGCAGAAGCGATTGCAGTCCGTGGTGGCCGCATCATCGCAGCCGGAACCGAGGTTGATGTTGCGGCGCGGGCGGGCAGGGAAACAAGGATTGTCGATCTCAGGGGTCGGACCATGATGCCGGGCTTTGTGGATTGCCATGGTCATATCTCCATGACCGCGCTTCTTATGGGCTTCCAGAATCTCGCGCCTGAACCCGCAGGCCCCATCCGCTGCATCGCGGACATCCAGTCGGAACTCGTGAAATATCGGGAGAAAACGGGCGGCGGGCGCGGCGGGTGGCTGCTCGGTGCAAGCTATGATGACTCCCTCCTTGCGGAGAAACGGGCCATCACCCGCACCGATCTCGACGAGGTTTCAACCACTCAGCCGATCCTTGTCTATCATGCCTCGCTTCATGTTGCTGTGGTGAACTCCTATGCCCTGTCACTGCTTGGCATCACGGCGAATACGCCTGATCCGCGCGGCGGCGTCATCCGTCGTTGGCCGGGCACAAACGAGCCGAACGGCATCCTTGAAGAAGGAGCTCTCTCGCTTGCCATGCCGCGCCTGCCACAGGCCTCGCGCGAGGAATTGCTCGATCTTCTGGATATGGTGCAGGACCGCTATGCCGCATGGGGCATCACCACCGCGCAGGATGGCGCCACGCGGGGGCCGGACTATGAGCTTCTCTCGCTCGCAGCGGAACGCGACAGGCTGCGGCTCGATGTCATTGCCTATCCCTTCTTCACCCATATCGAGGATCTCGCCAGAAGCGAGGTCGAGATGAAGCGGGACTATAACGGCTTCAAGATTGGCGGCATCAAGCTGATGCTGGACGGCTCGCCGCAGGCAAAAACCGCCTGGCTCACCAAGCCCTATGAAGTGGTACCGACAGGTTTCGATACGGACTATCGCGGATACCCGATCGTTGATGATGCAACGGCCGCAAAGATGGTGGACGACGCCTATGCGCGCGGCTGGCAAGTCTATGCCCATTGCAATGGTGATGCGGCGGCAGACCAGTTCATTGCCGCGATAGAAAAGGCGACGGTAAAGTACGGTCTTGCAGATCGCCGCCCCACTGTGATCCATGCACAGACATTGCGGGAAGATCAGCTCGACCTTATGCAGCGCCTTGGCGTCATGCCCTCCTATTTCGTCACCCATACTTTCTTTTGGGGAGACTGGCACCGCGACTCTGTTCTGGGGGTGGAACGGGCCTCCCGCATCAGCCCGGTTCGCTCGACCATTGATCGCGGCATGCGCTTCACGCTGCATAATGACTCACCCGTCGTGCCGTCCGACTGCCGCATGCTGCTCTGGTCGGCGGTTAACCGCCGTACACGGCGCAACGAGGTTCTGGGAGAAGAACAGCGCATCGGCGCGCTGGACGCGCTGCGCGGCATAACGCTCGATGCGGCCTACCAGCATTTCGAGGATGACATTAAAGGCTCCATCGAAACGGGGAAGCTCGCCGATCTGGTGATCACGGAGGAAGACCCCGGCGTGATGGCTCCTGATGATCTGAAGAATCTCACCATCACCGAGACGATCAAGCGGGGTGAGACGATCTATCGCGCCTGAGCGCCAAAAGACCGTCCGTGTGAGCCTTTATTGCACCGGATGCCGCAAGAGTGATTGATTTTGCGGCTTCCGCGCTCACTCGCATGTAGCATTTACCCGCGGGCTTTGGGATGATGTTGCCAGCGACCAATCCTATGAGACCCGTTGAACAATGACTGAATCCGTCCCGAAAAAGCAGGATGGCCGTCGGCTTCGCAGTGCCGCGAGCCGCCGCCGCATCGTCGAGGCCATGCGTGACCTGATCCGCGAGGGGGTCATTTCGCCCCGTGCGGAAGAGGTTGCTGCAAGGGCGGATGTCGGCCTGCGGACGGTGTTTCGTCACTTCGACGACATGGAAACCCTCAATCGGGAAATCGCGGCGCTCGCCCTGTTTGAGGTCGCGCCGATGCTCGACCTGCCGGCCCCCAGCGGCACGCTTGAAGAGCGGCTTGAAACAATGGTGGACCGCCGCGCAAAGCTTTTCGAAAAGCTCATGCCGTTCCGCATTTCGGCGGATGTCAACATGCATCGCTCCGCCTATCTGCGGGAAGACCGCAACAGAATGAATGCGGCGATCCGCGAAGCAACACGCGCGGCCCTGTCAGACGAATTGCGCAAGGACCGCACATTGCTTGAAGCCGTCGATGCCGTTCTCAGCTTCGACTTCTGGCATCGCCTGCGGAACGAGCAGAACCTCTCAATCGCACAGGCAAAGCGGGTGATGGAGATGACAGCCCGCGCCCTGCTTCTCGCACCCCGCGAGAAGCGCTGAGTAACATCAGCCGAACAGCACCTCGCAGCCCGTCCCGGCCAGAATAGCATCGACCGCCCGGCGATCATCGGGCGCAAGAGCCTGATATTTCTCGCGCAGCCATGTCAGGCATTTCCCCTGATAGGGGAAAGGCTGCTGCACCCAGGGCTTGCCGTCGATCTCCGTCTCGACCATCTCGGCACCACTTGCCAGGGCGGCTGCATTGGCGAGCAGGGCAGGGGGATAAACACGGCCAACTTCTGTCAGCAGATTGCGCAGGCTCTGCGGAATGGCGTCACGCTTGATCCAGTCATCATCGCCTGGCGTGTGGCCCGAGAGATCATCCACAATGTCAACCCAGGCGAAGATGCGCGGCGCGCGGCGCAGGGTCTCAGCCATGGGCGTCGGATCGAAATGGGCAAGCTGGGTTAACTGCCCATAGACGCCGAAATCGCTGCCGCCGGGGCGCTTGCCCATAAGGAAGGGCTGTTCCTCCAGAACCGCATTCATCGCATCAAGAAAGCGCGTATAGCTCGCTTCGATCACGGGAGCCGTGGTGTCGTTGGAGCCGACAACATAAAGGCGGGATATCTGCCGTTCGGCAAACATCTTGCCCGCCGCCTGCAGGTCCGCCTCCCGCGCGGTGATGTCGCGCCAGCGCGGCAGGATTGCCGATGCGCGCTCGATATCGGGCTTGTAGTACCAGCGATAATGGAACATCGCTTTCGTCAGCCATTCATCCGCATAGTCTTCGAGCAGATAGTCGATGAACTCGACCACAGGGTCGGAGGGGATGACATTGCGGCCCGGAAACTCTTTCTCGAAGCGGCGGATGAGCGGGCTGGAATCCACCGCTGCCTGATACTCGCCGCCATTCTCCTTCAGATAGAAGGTCGGCAGGAGCTGCACCTTGGGCTTCGGCAGGTCTTTCGGCACGCCATGGCCTGTGAGGAAGAAGCGATAAGGCAGATGCCGGTAGCGCAACACGGCCAGCATCTTGCGCGTAT
>NZ_JBATWS010000171.1:0-6332 GCF_049672805.1 Parvibaculum sp. | reverse complement strand
TGGGTTCTGGAGTTCGAGCCGAGCAGCGCGCGTCGAGTGGAGCCGCTGATGGGCTGGACCAGCTCCGCCGACACGAATGCTCAGGTGACCCTGCGTTTCGACACGCAGGAAGAAGCCATCGCTTACGCCGAGAAGCACAGCATCGACTATCAGCTCTATGAGCCGAAGAAGCAGCCTGTTCTGCTGAAGTCCTATGCGGACAATTTCAAATTTGGCCGTTCGGAACCCTGGACCCATTGATGCCGGTTTTCCGGTCCCGTAGCTCAACCGGATAGAGCATCGGCCTTCTAAGCCGAGGGTTGCAGGTTCGAGTCCTGCCGGGATCGCCACTGTGCCCGCAGCAGGGAAGCCGACCGACGCGGGCTGGCTCGTTCTTTCGCCATATTCTCGGCCTCTTTCGTGACCAATCTTTAATTGGGTTTTTTCCGCGCCTTTCTGAAAATGGCAGGCAGGGAAATGATACTCGTCAAAAGAGGCCGCCAAGGCCTGATTTGGCGGAGAGTGGAGGGAGACGAAGATGCGCGGCAACGGGCTGGCTGAGGCCGGAAGTACGGGAAGGCTTTTTTCGACATGGGTGCGCAACAGCGCAATGGCTTGCGCGCTTGCGCTGGCCGCGCTGACCGCTCATGCGGTGTCGGCACCGGACGCGGTGGCTGCGGAGATGGCCGATCCGACAAAGCCTGATCCTTCAATCAAGGGACAGCCCAATGAGGCGTCCGGCGAAGACCTCTATCAGCGCGGCTTTTACCCGGAAGCTCTGGCGGAGTGGAAACGCGCGGTCGAGGTGAACAAGGATGCGGGCGCGGCCTTCCGTCTTGGTGAAGAATATTTCGACGCCAAGGTCGTGGAGCGCAACGTCGGCGAGGCGCTGAAATATTTCACGCTTGGTGCCCAATGGGGCGATATGCGCGCCCAGATGGACCTCGCCACCATGTTCGACAAGGGCTGGGGTGTTCCGCAGGATCTTGCGCAGGCCGCTAAATGGTATGAGGCATCGGCGAAACAGGGGCAGCCGAGCGCGCAGTACAATATCGCGACCATGTATGAGGAAGGCATCGGCGTCCCGCAGGACAATGTCCGCGCCTATATGTACTACCAGCTTGCGATTGAAGGCGGCTTCCCGCAATTCGCAGCGGAGGCGATTGGAAAACTCTCCGCCGTCATGAAGCCTGCCGAGATCAAGGAAGCGACAAAGCTGGTGCGGACTTTCAAGCCTTTGACCCGCGAGGAAAGCGCGAAGGAGATTGAAGCGGCCTCCGGCGGCGCGGCAGACTAGCCGTCATCCCCCACCATCACGCGCAATTTAACGGGCTTCCGTGCCGCTGCTTCGCTATCATCAGAAGAGCGGAGAAGGAGGCGTCATGACGGATGTGTGGTCGAACTGGTCGGGCTGGGTGAAGGCGTGGCCGCAGAATCTCGTGACGGCGACGACAGAGGAAGAGGTCGTCGAGATTGTCAAAACGGCGCCTGCGCCCATTCGTGTTGCGGGGCGTGGGCATTCCTTCACGCCGCTGGTTGAAAGTACCGGAACGCTGCTCACCATCTGGGGGCTTTCCGGTATTGTCGATCACGACGACACTACCTGCACGGCACGCATCAAGGCTGGAACGACGATCCGTGATCTTGGCCCCAAGCTTTTCGAGCGCGGGCTGGCGCTTGCCAATCAGGGCGATATTGACCGACAAGCATTGGCGGGCGCAGTCGGCACGGGCACGCATGGCACGGGCGGGACACTCGGCTCCATCTCGGCTGCCGTTGACGGGTTTCGCCTCGTCACGGCGGATGGCAGCATTCTCACCTGCAATGCAACTGAAAATGCCGATGTGTTTCACGCGGGGAAGGTAAGTTTCTGCAGTCTCGGCATCATGACCGAGATCACCATGAAGTGCCGCCCCATCTATGCACTTGAAGAGGATGGCGGGCGGATGCCGATTGAGGAAGTGCTATCGAAAGCGGAGGAACTGCGCGACAGCAGCCGCCATTTCGAGTTCTTCTGGTTTCCCTTCGCCAAAGACGCGCTGGTAAAGTTTCTGCGCGAGACAGACAAGGAAGCAAAGCCGCGCCGCCGTAAGCCGGATGGGGAAATGTCCCCCGGCGACAAGACCATGTTGCGCGCCTGCGAGACATCGCGGCTTGTACCTTTTCTGCGCGGCCCGCTGCAGAAGTTTCTCACCGCCTCCAGCGGCTCGCGCTATGTGGGCGGGAGCGAGGGCGGCGGAAAGGTACGCTGGTCGCATGATGCCTTTCCGAGCGACCGCAATGTGCGCTTCAACGAAATGGAATATGCGGTGCCCGCCGAGAAGGGGCCGGACTGCATCCGCGAAGTGGGCGATTATATGCGCCGCTGCGGGCTGAACTTTCTTTTCCCGCTCGAATATCGCTATGTCGCAGCGGATGATGCCTGGCTCAGCCCCTTCTATCAACGCGACAGTGTGACGATCTCCGTTCACCAGTATCACAAGCAGCCTTACGAAGAGCTGTTCAAGGGCGTGGAGGAGATATTCCGCCGCTATGACGGACGGCCGCATTGGGGCAAATTGCACACGCTGGGCGCGGCGGACTTCGAGATGCTTTATCCGCGCTGGGATGATTTCCGCGTCCTGCGCCGCAGGCTTGATCCGACGGGGAAGTTTTTGAACAGCCACCTCAAGCGGATATTTGGCGAGAGCTAGGCCGTCATTGCGAGTGAAGCAGAGGCTCAGGCCCGCTCGACAATCGCGACGATCTGGCCCTCGGCGACGGCATCTTCTTCCGCGACAAGAATCTCCTTCACCACGCAGTCAAAAGGCGCGGAGACGGGGATTTCCATTTTCATGGATTCCAGAATGATGATCGGATCGTCTTCGTCGATCCGGTCGCCGGGCTTTGCCTCGATCTTCCAGACCTTACCCGCGATCTCGCTTCTGACTTCGCTCATAACGTCTTCACTGTCTCCGGATGGTCAGGTGTTTGCAGCGGCGCGCAGTCTTGCGAATCCGGCGTCGAGATCGGCGATCAGATCATCCACATCTTCAAGCCCTGCATGGATGCGAAGGATTTGGCCTTTCGCATCCCACTTCGTCGCGCTGCGTATCTTGGCGGGATATTGCGGGATGATGAGGCTTTCAAAGCCGCCCCATGAATAGCCCATGCCGAAAAGCTCAAGATCATCGAGGAATGCGGCAACGGCCTTTTCCGGGCAGGGGGCAAGCTCGATGGAGAAGAGACCGCTCGCGCCTGTGAAATCGCGCTTCCAGATGGCGTGATCGGGATGGCTCGGAAGGGCCGGGTGGATTACCCGCGTGACCTCGGGCCGTGTGGCGAGCCATTCAGCGAGGCGCAGACCCGTTGCCATATGCCGCTCAAGCCGCACGGAGAGCGTGCGTATGCCGCGCAGTACCAGATAGACATCATCCGGCGCGACGCATTGGCCGATGGCGCCATGCCCGTCCAGCGTCGGCTTCCATGCTTCTTCGGTGGTGGTGATGGCGCCCATCATCACATCCGAGTGGCCGCAGAGATATTTCGTCACCGCCTGAATGGAGACATCCGCACCATGCTCGAAAGGCTTGAAGTAGAGCGGTGAGGCCCAGGTGTTGTCGATCATCACCACGGCGCCGCGCTTGTGCGCCGCCTCGGCGATGGCCGGCAGATCCTGCACCTCGAAGGTGACGGAGCCGGGCGACTCCGTGAAAACTACAGCCGTATTTTCCCGCAGCAGACTGCTTATCCCCGCACCGATGCGCGGGTCGTAATATTCGACATCCACGCCATAGCGCGTCAGCACCGTATCGCAGAAATGGCGGGACGGTTCATAGACGCTATCGACCATCAGCAGGTGGTCGCCCGCCTTCAGATGCGCGAGAAGGGCGGTGGTTACGGCGGAGAGGCCGGAAGAGGTGATGACGCTGCGAAAGCCCCCTTCAAGCTCGGCAATCGCTTCCTGCAAGGCGAAGGTCGTGGGCGTGCCGCGGCGACCGTAGGTGACGGGCTGGCCGCGCGTCTTCACCGTGTGGAGCGTCGGGTAGAGCACGGTGGATGCGTGATAGACAGGGGGATTGATGATGCCGAAATTTTCCTCGGGGTTGCGTCCCGTGGTGACGATCAGCGTATCCTGTTTGTATTTGCTCATCCGTTTCCGTCCGCCTGTCGGCGCTTCGCCGCTTCCGCATTTAAGGATAAAAAGGCAGGTAAAGTAAAATTGAAGCGTTGCGGTATCGCTATCAGGCTGGTTCAGGGTTGCGTGAGGGGGGATGATGGTTAGTCTCACCGAATCGAAACCGGCGTTTCGCCGTCCCGTTCGTTCCCGGAAATCTCTAAAGGGAGCTCAATGAAGAATCCTCTGGTAGCCCTTTTCGTGGGCATCCTGATCGGTGTCGGCGGTCTTTATTTCTTCCTGCCTTATGACCCGATGTCGCTCGGCAACAGCCGGGTGGATGCGGGCCAGGCGCAGGTGGAGGTGGATCGCGCCGGGGCCGGGGAGACGCTGCGGCGCGTGCGCCAGCGTGGCCATCTCATTTGCGGCGTGAGCCAGGGGCTGCCGGGCTTTTCCAGCCCCGATGAGCGCGGGCGCTGGTCGGGGATTGATGCGGATTTCTGCCGCGCGCTGGCCGGGGCGATTTTCGGCAGTGGCGAGAATGTGCGCTTCCGCCCGCTTTCTGCGAAGGACCGCTTCACGGCGCTGCAATCAGGCGAGATCGATATTCTTTCACGCAATACGACATGGACCATGTCGCGCGACACGCAGCTTGGATTCAACTTCATCGGCGTGACCTATTATGACGGCCAGTCCTTCATGGTACGGAAGGCTTCCGGCATCGAGACGGCCGCGGGCCTTGCAGGCGGCACTATCTGCACGGAAACCGGCACGACAACCGAACTCAATGTGGCCGACTATTTCCGCGACCGTGGCCTGTCTTACCGTGTTCTCACCTTCGAGAAGAATGACGAGGCGATTGTCGCCTATGATCGCGGGCGCTGCGATGCCTATACGACGGATGCGTCCGGCCTTTATGCGCAACGGCTGAAGCTCGCCGAGCCGGACAAGCATATGGTGCTGAGCGAGCTTATCTCCAAGGAGCCGCTTGGCCCCGCCGTTCGGCAGGGGGATCCGCAATGGGAAGATATTGCGCGCTGGACGCTCAACGCGCTCATCAACGCGGAGGAGCTTGGCGTGACGCGCGCCAATGTCGAGGAAATGAAGCAGAGCGACAACCCCCGTGTGAGGCGCTTGCTCGGTCAGGAAGGAAATTATGGTCCGAGTGTGGGGCTGTCATCCGACTGGGTGGTCAATGCGGTCAAGGCCGTCGGCAATTACGGCGAGATGTTCGAGCGGAATATTGGCAGCGAGACGCCTCTCAACATTGAACGCGGGCTGAACGCACTCTGGACAAAGGGCGGACTGCAATATGCGCCGCCGGTGCGATAGGGTGTGAACATGGCGCGGGGGCAGACGGGGCGAAAGCCGCAGGGAGGATCGAGAGCCGCGTTTGGCTGGAACAATCCGCGCGTGCGCGCCTTCATCTATCAGGCGGCGGTACTCGGCTTTGTCATTGGTATTGTCTGGTTCTTCGCGTCCACCGCGCAGGAAAATCTGCAACGGCTGCACATTTCCTCCGGCTTCGGCTTTCTTGATACGACGGCGGGCTTCGGCATCATCCAGACGCTAATTCCTTATTCCGAACAATCGACCTATGGCCGGGCCTTTCTGGTCGGCCTGCTCAACACGCTGGTTGTTGCGGTAATCGGCATTGTGCTTTCGGTGATGCTCGGTTTCCTTGTCGGCGTGATGCGGCTTTCGCGGAACTGGCTCGTGGCGAAGATCGCGGCGGCCTATGTGGAAGTCATGCGGAATATCCCGCTGCTGCTGCATCTTTTCTTCTGGTATTTCGCGGTGCTGCGGCCGCTGCCGGGACCGGCTGAAAGCCTCAATCCGCTGCCGGGTGTCTTTCTCAACAATCGCGGGCTGATTCTACCGGATCCCGTTTCCACCGCATCTGCTACGGCCTTCCTTGCGGCGATTGCTTTTGCGCTGGCTGGCGGCTTCTTCCTGTTGCGCTGGGCGCGGAAGCGGGGGCGGGAGACCGGGAAGTATTTTCCAGCCGGGCGCGTTTTCCTTTCCGTTCTTCTGGTGTTGCCTGCACTTGTCTGGCTCGTTATGGGCGCGCCGTTCGAGTTGCATCATGCAACGCAGGGTGATTTCGATTTCATCGGCGGCTTCCGATTGCTGCCGGAGTTTGTGGCGCTGGTGCTTGCTTTGACGCTTTATACGGCAGGCTTCATTGCGGAGATCGTGCGCGCGGGTATTCTTTCGGTCGGCAAGGGGCAGCTTGAAGCCGCCGCCGCCCTTGGTC
>NZ_JBATWS010000170.1:0-4967 GCF_049672805.1 Parvibaculum sp. | reverse complement strand
ATATTGACCTTCTTCACGCCCCGCACATGCAGCAAGTCCTGTCGGATCGTTTCTGCCTGCCGCACAAGGTCGCGCATCGGCATTCCCTTCTCCTTGAGCGCATAAAGGGCAAAGATCACATCAGCATATTCATCATTCACGAAAGGCCCGAAAACGCCGGCGGGCAGTTTGTCCTTCTCGTCCCCGAGCTTCTTGCGCGCCTGATAGAATTCCTCCGGTACAACTGAAGGCGGTGTGGTGTCTTTCAGCGTGAGCGTCATGAAGGCAAAGCCCGGCCGCGTCGTCGTGTCCACCCGGTCATACCAGGCCAGCTCCTGAAGCCTCTTTTCCAGCGGCTCTGCAACAAGCTCCTGCATCTCGCGCGCGGTTGCGCCAGGCCATGCCGCCGTCACCGTCAGGTTCTTCAGTGTGAAGCCGGGGTCTTCCGCCCGCCCCAGCGCAAAGAACGCATAGGCACCCGCCACCATGAGCAGCAGCATGGCAAACAGCGTGACCGCCCCTTCGCGAACGGCAAGCGCAGAAAGGTTCAGGTTCATCCGCCGATCCCGCCTTCTGCAGACGTTCTGACGGATGCGCCCTCATGCAGAAGATGCGCGCCAAGAGCGACAACCGGATCATCCGTACTGAGACCGGAGACCACGGCATATTCACTGGTCAGGCGAACAAGTTTCACCGGCTTGAAACGCACGGTGGAAGAAGCCGCATCAAAGACCCAGACGCCCGTTTTCCGGCCATCATCCAGAATGGCACCAAGCGGCACCTGCACTTCTTCCTCGTCGGTTTCGCGCGCAAAGCGGATCGTTACCGTCGCACCCAGCGGCGCACTTGCTGCTACGCCTTCCAGCGTATAACGGGCCTCATAGGTCCGCGTCAGCGGGTCTGCCGCATCTGACAATTGCCGAAGATGCGCCGTGAACCGCCCGGCCTCATTGCCATACAATATGGCTTCCGCCTCAGAGCCAATTTCCGGCCGAACGGTTTCGGGAAGCACCACCACCGCTTCGCGCGGACCTGCCTGCGCAATGCGTATCACCGTTTGACCGGCTGCAACGACCTGCCCCGGCTCACCCAGCGTTTCAACAACCGTTCCGTCCACATCAGATGTCAGAACCGCATAGGCGGCGGCATTCTCCGCCACCTTCGCCTCGGCCTCTGCTGCCGCAAGCTGCGCCCGCGCAGCATCCGCAGCGGCCTTTGCCTGCTCATAGCGCTGGCGCGGAACCCATCCTTCTTCGAGCAGCTTCGCATAGCGTTCCGCATCTGCTTTCGTCTGACCAACCGCTGCGCGCGCCGCGGCAACAGCATTGCGCTTCGCCGTCAGCGCAAAACCGAGATCAGCCTCATCAATCCGCATCAGCGGCTGGCCGGTCTTGATCTGCTGCCCCGTATCGACAAAGCGTTCCACAATCTTGCCGGGAACACGAAAGCCGAGATCGCTCTGCACCCGCGCAGCGATCACACCTGTGAAACCGCGCTCGGTTCCATCCACCGGCACAGGCACCGCAAGCCTCACAAGCGGCGGATCAAGCCTCGGATCGCCCAGCGCCGAAGCATCGCCCCCGATCGTCCGAATGAGGACCACGAGCAGCACCAAGGCCGCAACCAGTGCACCCCCCACCAGAACGGGTTTCTTTTTCATTGTCAGTGAATCAACACGCATCAGGTCACCTCGACTCCCTCGGTGACTATACAGATTATAGTTTCAATCTGAATGGGAAGCTGGCTCTCAAGCCTTTCGGGCGCTGCCAATATCTGTCAGCAGGCAGGCATGCCACAGCGATGCGTGGCGCAAAACGCGCCCGGCACATCGCCTTAAAAAACAGAAGCGAAGATCAGTTACGCAGCGTCAGAAAGGAATCTCGTCATCGAGATCTTGCGCGAAATTGCCTCGCGAGGAACCGCCGCCGCTGCCGCCACCGAAATCATCGGAGCCGCCGTAATCGCCGCCGCCCGACGAACCACCGCCTGCACGGCCATCCAGCATGGTCAGTGTTGAATTGAAGCCTTGCAGCACCACTTCCGTCGAATAGCGTTCCTGGCCGGACTGGTCGGTCCACTTGCGGGTCTGCAGCGCGCCTTCAATGTAAACCTTCGCGCCCTTTTTGAGATACTGCTCGATGACCTTGCACAGCCCCTCATTGAACACGACGACGCGGTGCCATTCGGTCTTTTCGCGGCGCTCGCCCGTGTTCCGGTCGCGCCATGTTTCAGAGGTCGCGATACGCAGATTGGCAATGGGGCGGCCATCCTGCGTGCGGCGGATTTCAGGGTCCGCGCCCAGATTGCCCACCAGGATCACCTTGTTCACGCTGCCAGCCATGCGCCCATCCTCTTTTAATCTGCCGCTTCGGAATGCCGGACCCTAGCCGAGCCCCCGGCTCCCTTAAAGACTTAAGTTTTCCACAGCCGGGGACGCCGCCCTGACAATATCCCCGCTTGAAAATACGCCCCGGCCCCCGACTTATGTTCTCACTATGTTCTATGAGAATGAATTTTGAGGCAAGATGGTTCTGCCATATCCGATTCTTTCAGGCTGCCACATGCCAGCCCTTGAAGCCGAGGCCCCGCGCCTACATACATGAAGCCTGAGACCAAGCCACAATCCCCGCAGCAAATATGCGCGTCGCCCGTTGGGCTGTCCGCACCCGTGAGAGTTCCGGCCTGATGAGCACTGCGTCGAAGAAGCAAGCTGCCGACACACAGAACCGTTTCATCCGCGTCATCGGCGCGCGCGAACATAATCTGCGCGATGTGAGCGTGGAACTGCCGCGCGATCAGTTGATCGTCATTACCGGCCTGTCCGGTTCCGGCAAATCCTCTCTCGCCTTCGACACGATCTATGCCGAAGGCCAGCGCCGCTATGTCGAAAGCCTGTCGGCCTATGCGCGCCAGTTCCTCGAGATGATGCAGAAGCCGGATGTCGATCAAATCGACGGCCTCTCGCCTGCCATTTCCATCGAGCAAAAAACCACCTCACGCAATCCGCGCTCGACCGTCGGCACCGTCACCGAGATTTATGACTATATGCGCCTTCTCTGGGCGCGCATCGGCGTGCCCTATTCGCCCGCGACCGGCCTACCCATCGAAAGCCAGACCGTCACGCAGATGGTGGATCGCGTCATGGCCCTGCCGGAAGGCACGCGCCTCTACCTGATGGCTCCCATCATTCGGGGCCGCAAGGGCGAATATCGCAAAGAGTTTGCCGAACTCCAGAAGAAGGGCTTTCAGCGCGTAAAGGTGGACGGCACCTTCTACGAAATTGCCGATGTGCCTGCCCTTAACAAGAAACTGAAACACGATATTGATGTCGTGGTGGACCGCATCGTCGTGCGCGACGATCTGGGCAACCGCCTCGCCGACAGTTTCGAGATCGCCCTCGACCTTGCAGATGGCATCGCCGTCGTGGAACTGGCTGACGCGAAAGATGGCGCCGAGCCGGAGCGCATCATATTTTCCTCGCGCTTCGCCTGTCCGGTATCCGGCTTCACCATTGACGAGATCGAGCCGCGCCTCTTCTCCTTCAACAATCCCTTCGGCGCCTGCCCAGCCTGTGATGGCCTCGGTACGCAGTTCTATATGGACCCGGACCTTGTGGTGCCGGATCACGGTTTGTCGCTGAAGAAAGGGGCCATCGCGCCCTGGTCGCGCTCCACTTCGCCATATTACACGCAGACGCTCATGGCGTTGGCGAAGCAATACAAATTCTCCATGACCGTGCCCTGGTCGCAGCTTTCCGAAGAAGCGCAGAATGTCGTGCTCTACGGCACGGGCGATGAAGTCGTCACCTTCGCTTATGATGACGGCATGCGCTCCTACAAGACGAAGAAGCCGTTTGAGGGCGTCATCCCCAATCTGGAGCGGCGGTGGCGCGAAACGGACAGCGCATGGGCACGCGAAGAGATCGAGCGTTTTCAGGGCATCACCGATTGCGAAGCCTGCGGCGGCTACCGCCTGAAGCCCGAAGCACTCGCCGTGAAGATCGCCGGTCTCAACATCTCGCAGGTCGCGCAAATGTCGATCCGCGATGCGGATGCCTGGTTCCGGGATCTCGACCAGCACCTCACCGCAAAGCAGAATGAAATCGCCGGCCGCGTGCTGAAGGAAATCCGCGAGCGCCTGCATTTCCTCAATAATGTCGGCCTCGACTATCTCGCTCTTTCGCGCAATTCCGGCACACTTTCAGGCGGCGAGAGCCAGCGCATCCGCCTCGCCTCGCAGATCGGCTCGGGCCTCACCGGCGTTCTCTATGTGCTGGACGAACCGTCTATCGGCCTCCACCAGCGCGATAATGACCGGCTGCTCGAAACACTGAAACGCCTGCGCGATCTCGGCAATACCGTCATCGTTGTCGAGCATGATGAAGATGCGATCCGGACGGCCGACCATGTTGTCGATATGGGCCCCGGTGCGGGCGTTCATGGCGGGCGCGTTATCGCCGAAGGTACGCCGGACGACATCATGGCCAACCCGGAAAGCCTCACTGGCCAATATCTCACAGGCTTTCTCCAGATCGAAGTACCGCAGCAACGCCGCACCGGAAACGGCAAATGGCTGAAAGTCACCGGCGCGAAGGAGAACAATCTCAAGAATGTGACGGCGGAGATTCCGCTCGGCACCTTCACCTGTGTCACCGGCGTGTCGGGTGGCGGCAAATCCACCCTTCTCATCGAAACCATCTACAAGGCCGTCTCGCGCCGCCTGAACAATTCGCGCGAGCACCCCGGCGCATTTGATGAGATTTTCGGCCTCGAACATCTCGACAAGATCATCGACATCGACCAGTCACCGATTGGCCGCACGCCGCGTTCCAACCCGGCGACCTATACGGGTGCCTTCACATTCATCCGCGACTGGTTCGCCGAACTGCCGGAGAGCCGCGCGCGCGGCTACAAGCCGGGCCGCTTCTCCTTCAATGTAAAAGGCGGCCGCTGCGAAACCTGTCAGGGCGACGGCGTCATCAAGATCGA
>NZ_JBATWS010000169.1:0-6593 GCF_049672805.1 Parvibaculum sp. | reverse complement strand
GGGACGGGCAAACTCCGTTCGCCTGAATCGCGGCTGGAGGAAGCGGTCGGGCTTGCGGCCGCGATCTCTCTCAACGTGGTCGGAACGGCGGTCGTGCCGCTCGCGACGCAGCGTCCGGCAACGCTGTTCGGTGAGGGCAAGGTTGAAGAGCTGAAAGCCCGCATCGCGGAGCTTGATGTGGAGCTTGTCGTGGTGGACGGCTCCCTCAGCCCCGGCCAGCAGCGCAATCTCGAAAAGGCCTGGAGCGTGAAGGTGCTTGACCGCACCGGCCTCATTCTCGAGATTTTCGGCGAGCGGGCGCATACGCGCGAAGGCACGCTGCAGGTTGAGCTTGCCCATCTCAACTATCAGAAGAGCCGCCTTGTGCGCAGCTGGACCCACCTTGAACGGCAGCGCGGTGGTTTTGGCTTCCTTGGCGGCCCCGGTGAAACGCAGATCGAGGCGGACCGCCGCATGATTCAGGAGCGGATCGTCAAGATCGAGCGCCAGCTTGAGACTGTGACCCGCACTCGCGAACTGCACCGGAAGAAGCGCCGCGAAGCGCCATACCCGGTGGTGGCACTTGTCGGCTACACCAACGCGGGCAAGTCAACGCTGTTCAACCGGCTGACAGAGGCGGGCGTTTTCGCAGAGAACCTTCTCTTCGCCACGCTCGACCCGACCATGCGCGGCCTCATCCTGCCGAGCGGTCGCAAGGTCATCCTTTCCGACACGGTGGGTTTCATTTCAGATCTGCCCACGCATCTCGTTGCCGCCTTCCGCGCGACACTGGAAGAAGTGCTCGAGGCAGATATCATCCTGCATGTCCGCGATGCGGCGCATGAGGAAACGGAAATCCAGAAGCAGGATGTCCAGAATGTCCTCGCCTCGCTCGGTGTGACGCGCGAAAGCGCGGTCGAGAACGGGCAGTACATCGTGGATGTGCTGAACAAGATCGACCTGCTGGATGATGAGGCGCGCGAAGCGGCGATAAACCTCGCCGCGCGCGAACCCTTCACCGCAGCTGTGTCCGCCATGAAGGGAACGGGCACAAATGAGCTGCTGGCGCTGGTTGACAGCCTGATCGTGGATGAGGAACGCCCTGTCCATTTCGATCTCCCTGCAAATGAAGGGGAAGCAATCGCCTGGCTTCACGCCAATGCCCATGTCCGCACCCGTCGGGATGATGAGGAGGGGATGGTGCATCTGGATCTCGGTCTCACCCCCATCGTCGCCGGTCGCTTCGAAAAGCGTTTCCCCGACCTAGCGCGGCGCCTTGGCGCCACAGGCCAGGCGGTAGCGCATTAAAAATGGACCGTTTCTCGGAAAAAGTCGCCGCACTGATGCGGGAAGTCGCGGCACAGGAAATCATGCCGCGCTTCCGCGCTCTTGCGAGACATGAGGTCGAAGAGAAGGAAAAGGACGATTACGTCACCATCGCCGACCGCGCGTCGGAACTCTGGCTGACGCCGCGCCTTCTGAACCTTCTGCCCGGTTCTCATGTGCTGGGAGAAGAGGCCGCCTCTGCCGATCTCTCGCTTCTGTCGCTTCTGGAAAGTGATATGCCTGTCTGGACCATCGACCCGGTGGACGGAACAAAGAACTTTGTTGATGGGCTGGATACATTCGGCGTCATGCTCTCGCTCATCGAGAACGGCAGCGTCACAAGGGCGTGGATATATCTTCCGGTTACGGAGGAACTTGTGGTGTCAGCCCGAAGTGAGGGCGCGTTTCTGTACGCTGCAGGCAATATGCAACGGCTCGGTGCAGGCGCGGCACCTGCCGACCCTGCCGCGCAGGCTGCTAGTTTCTATGTCCGCTTCATGCCGGAGGACTGGCGCACCGCCATCACCGCCCATGCCGGGACGGTAGGGCAGCAATCATCATTTCTTTGCTCTGCTGTGGACTACACGAATGTCGCGAAGGGGTGCCATGACTTCGTGACCTATCACCGCATGTTGCCCTGGGATCATGCGCCCGGCTCGCTCATTCTTCGGGAAGCAGGTGGTGTTGTCCGTGATATGGCAACGGGTGAGGATTATGCGCCTCGCACACTGCAAGGCCCGCATCTTGTCGCGCGCGATGAGGAAAGCTGGCACTGCACCGCCGAGCGCATCCGTGCTCTCCGAAACGCTCAGTCGTCCTGAAAGCGCTCTGCGCGCTTTGCCTCGTTCCAGAGTGCGTCCATCTCTTCAAGCGAGGATTCTTCCGGCTTCCTGCCTTGTGCCGCAAGACTCTGCTCGATCCATCCGAAGCGTCGGCGAAACTTTGCATTGGCGCGGCGAAGGGCAGCTTCGGGATCAATCTTCATGTGCCGCGCAAGATTTGCATAGACGAAGAGCAGGTCGCCCATCTCGTCTTCCAGCCGGTCGGGGTCTCCGCCTTTCGCAATTTCGTCCGACAGCTCAAGCATTTCTTCATTGAGCTTGTCGATCACCTGCCGCGTTTCCGGCCAGTCAAAGCCGACACGCGCCGCCCGGTTTTGCAGTTTCACGGCGCGGGAAAGGGCGGGCAGGGCGAGCGGAACGTCATCAAGAATGCTCTGCTGCGCCACGCCTTTTGACGCCTTCTCCGCTGCCTTGATCTCTTCCCAGCGTCCGGCGACTGCTCCCGCCGTTTTCTGCTCGTCATCGCCAAAGACATGCGGATGACGCCGGATCATCTTTTCGCAGACGGCCTGAACAACATCCGCAAAATTGAAGGCGCCTTGCTCCTCCGCCATGCGCGCGTGAAACACGACTTGAAAAAGCAGGTCGCCCAGCTCATCCTTCAGCTCGGCAAGCTCGCCGCGCTCGATCGCGTCCGCAACCTCATAGGCTTCTTCGATGGTGTAGGGCGCAATGGTGGCGAAGTTCTGTTCGAGATCCCACGGACACCCTCCATCCGGATCGCGCAATCGCGCCATGATAGCGAGAAGGGCATCGATCCTTTGCTGGGTGTCCGTCAAATCCCTGAACCTCAATCGGCTGGTTTGTCAACGATCCCGCTCGCGGTGCCGACCGTGACAACGGCGGCTGCGGCTTCGCTCGCCTCCTGCAGCGTATCATCCTGGTGCGCCCGGTCGCGCTCGGCAAGGCGGCGGCGAATATCTGCCTGTGCCGCCTTGTCCAGCGGGAAGTTCCAGACGAGGAAGGCAGCCGCAAGCATGACGACCGAAGGAAGAACCACATAAAGCGCGGCAAGCTTGTTCAGAACTTCCGGCGGGTTCACCGAATTCGCATCAAAGCCGATAAGGTCGAGGATCGGATAGGTAATGCCGACCGCAAGCGCGGAGCCCGCCTTGCCGGTCAGGCTGAGCAGCGAGAAGTAAAGCCCCGTGCGCTGCTGGCCTGTTTCCAGATTGTCATAGTCGGTGAAGTCCGCCGTGATGGAGCGAAGCAGGAAGGAGCTTGCGCCATAGGCGATGCCGTAGAGCGTGAAGCCGGTGAAGAGCCACCAGAACTCTCCGCGCGGGAAGAGCAGTACAATCGGTAGCACCGCCGCGCCATAGAACATGGCAAGGGCGAGAGCGCGATGCTTGCCAAACTTGTGGCTGATCTTGATCCAGAAGGGAACGCCCACAAACCCGGCCACAAAATAGATCAGAAGCAGCATGCTTGCAGACTGGGCAAGGCCGAAGACATGCGCCGTGAAGAAGATATAGAGCGTGCCCGTAACGCTTGGTGCGATGGCAACGAGCAGGTCTGCGACCAGCAGGCGTTGCAGCACCTTGTTGCGGATGATGATGCCCCAGGCCTGAGCGAAGGGAATATGCTCCGTCACCTGCACATGCTTGCGCTCGCCCACGCTCCACATCGCGATGCCGATGGTCAACGGAAGCAGGATGATGATGAACCACCCCATTGCCGACATCTTGAGGAAGCCGTCGCCATGGCCATCTGCGGACCATTCGATGAAGGCGGGCAGGGCGAGCACGGTGAACATGCCGAAGATGAGCAGGAATTCGCGCATACCCTGAATGGTCGAGCGCTCGTCATAATCGGTCGAAAGCTCCGCCCCCCAGGACATATGGGTGATGGCAACCAGCGAATAGCCGCAATAGACGATGAAAAGCACAACCGTCAGATAGACAGGGCCGGCAGAGGGAAGCGGCATGAAGAGGAGATAACAGGAGACAGCGAGAAGCGGCACCGAAACCGCCATCCAGTGACGCCGCCGCCCCCAGCGGCTCGGATAGCGGTCGGTAAAGACACCGACCAGCGGGTCCACAAGCACGTCACCCAGCCGGACCAGCATGAATATCAGGCCGACCAGCGTGTAGCTGAGGCCAACGTCCTGTGAGTAGAAGGCAGGAAGATAGACAACAAGCGGCAGCCCTAGGGCGGCAATGGGTATGGATGGCAGGGCGAAAGCGGTCATCTGCCATCTTGAAACTTTATTTGTTGTCATAATCCCTGTTTCCTCAGCAACCGAGCAGAGCGTCTCGCGCTCGCGGCATTTCTGGTAGCGCTCTTGAGGGCGCCTTTTGCTGCTTTTCTGATTATTTGTCAGCGCGAATAAGGAAACCGATCACGCGCAGATTGTCCATGCTTTTCGCAAGGGAAGGGGGAAAAGCGAGTGCCTGCCCATCATCATCCGAAATTGGCATCCGCAACAAAGGGATTGGTCCGCCGCTCCACCCCGAAGGTCGAAAGCGGCCCGTGCCCTGGCACGAAGGTCACGTCATCGCCCAGCGGCCAGAGCCGCTCGCGGATGGACTGAACGAGCGTGCCGTGATCGCCGCGCGGAAAATCCGTACGGCCGATAGAGCCCTGAAAGAGAACATCGCCCACAATCGCAAGGCGCGACGGCTCATGGAAGAACACCACATGGCCGGGCGTGTGGCCGGGGCAGTGGCGCACATCAAGCGTGAGGCCGGCAAACTCCACCGTATCGCCGTCTTTCAGCCAGCGGTTTGGCAGAAACGGCCCGACTGCGCCGAAGCCATATTTCGCGGCCTGATCAGGCAGGGCTTCAATCAGGAACAGGTCTTCCTCATGCGGTCCCTCGATCGGAACGCCAAGTTCCTTCGCGAGATCGCCCGCCGCTGCGGCATGATCGAGATGCCCATGCGTAAGCAGAATTTTCTCGATGGTAACGCCAGCCTGCTCGGCAGCCTGCCGGATGCGCGGCAGATCGCCGCCCGGATCGCTGACGGCGCCGCGCATATTTTCATCGTTCCAGATGAGCGTGCAGTTCTGCTGAAACGGGGTAACGGGAAGAATCGCGGCCTTGAGAGCCATCGTGACGAATCCATAAATTGTGAATGCCTGTGCGGGCATTCTAGCCGATTTCAGAGGGCAGGTGGGGTTTAAGGTGATTCAGATCATCCGCTTCAGCGCATTATCCTTTTTGATGAATGGGCGGTAGAGCGACATGACGATGTGGCCGACGATCAGCGCTGCGAATGCCCATGCGCCGGGAGAACGAAGATTCCCGGCCGAGGACATCCACGGAACCTTGTCACCCTTGGCGATGATCTGGATGCCGAATGGCGAGTCCAAAGCCGCCACACAGCATTTTTCAGGATGACCGTCAGCGGCCCCTCTTCGCGAAGTACGAATAACACAATTGTTCGTACAGAGATGAATTAACTCAGGTGCAGATCAAGGCGCATCGTCAGAGCCGACGATCCCGCCTTCACCTTCCATTCGAGTTATCTGGCGCGCGTCCTGCCGGGTGAATTTCAGCCGAACACCCGCGCCCAGGCCATCTGATTCTTCCACCAGCATTACACCGAAATGATCCATCGCCCGACAAATGGCGGCGACATCCTGCTCGGAACGAACAAATGCGCTGCCTCCGCCCTCCATCACACGCAAAGCCTCAACGGAGATCCTTGCGGCATCGGCAAAATGCTTTTCGCTGATGCCTGCCAGTCCGCGTGCGGCGGTGATAACCCGTCCACTGATCTGAATTCCGGCACTCATGCCTTAAACCTCCTGTCGTTAAGGACATAGTCTGCGAGGGTGACGGAAACTTCAACCACGAGCAAATAGTCAGATATTCGTCTGATCCGCAGGTATGTGGCCGGGTACTGCCGCTGCATTCTTCGCGGCTATTGCTGGTGGTGTATCAATACCAAGCGAATAGCTGGTCATTGAAAGAGAGCCCATGCAATAACCCCGCAAAAAGGGCTCCGCCGGGCTGCCTTCCGCCGCAGCAAGGCCCGCGAGATAAAGCAAGGGAATGAAGTGATCCGGCGTCGGCACGGCAAGCTCATAATCAGGATGTTCGGTGAGCTTCACAATGTCGCCCGGTACGCTCGCCATCTGTTCGACAGTGGCTTCATCAAACCGTTCCGCCCAGTCGAAAGCGGCGTTCGGCTTGTTCCATTCAATCCGCCGAAGATTGTGAACGACATTGCCACTTGCCAGAATGGCGATGCCGCTCTTGCGCAGAGAGGCAAGTCGTGCACCCAGTTCGACGTGATACTCAAGCGGCCGCAGCGCATTGATGGAAAGCTGCACGACCGGCACATCTGCTTTCGGGTAGAGATGTGCAAGCACGGACCATGTGCCGTGATCAAGGCCCCATTGATCCCGGTCAAGGCCAACCCATTCGGGCTTCACCGCTTCCACAATTTCCTGTGCAACATCGGGCGCTCCGGGTGCAGGATATTCAAACTCGAAAAG
>NZ_JBATWS010000168.1:0-3744 GCF_049672805.1 Parvibaculum sp. | reverse complement strand
CAGTTCATTCATCCTGCGTAACTTTCGGAAGCGTTTCACCGCTTCCTCCCCTGAGCGAAGCTCTCAAGCTTGCCACAGGTCGCAGGTCCTGCGCCACCAGCGCGGCTGTTGCCGCCGCAAGTGTAGTGCGTTCAAGGTGCCATCAAAACTGCCCCAGCGCGACGCGGCGAACTGCGTCACTGTCGGTCGGCTGGTGTCCGACCTTGTGCATTGGCGCGGGCGCTTCCTGCACGGTGTTCGAAAGGCGGCCAACGCCGGTTACCTCCACCTCCACGACATCACCGATATTCATGGGGCGGGAGTTGGCCGGGGTGCCCGTCAGCACGATGTCGCCGGGCAGGAAGGTGATGTGTCGCGACAGGTCGGCAAAGATGTAATCGATGGGGAAAGTCATCTCGCTGACCGGCCCGTCCTGCACCACCTTGCCGTTGATATAGGTTCGCACGCTTTCCTTGCGAATATCGACGCCACGCACAACGCCGGGGCCGATGGGGCAGAACCCGTCCTGCCCCTTTACCCGGAGCATGGAGCCGGCATCCGTATCACGGAAATCCTGAGCGCCGACATCATTTGCCGGAGCAAAGCCCGCAAGATGATCCCAGACCTCTTCCAGTGCGACATTGCGCATCGGCTTGCCGACGATTGCAGCAATCTCGCCTTCATAATTCAGATACTGGCAATCTGCCGGGCGGTTCAGAAAGCCGCCGTGTGAATTGAGTGTTGTAAGCGGCTTCTGAAAATAGGTCGGCGTGACGAGCGGCGGCGCCTTGAACTCGACACGACGCGAGTCGTAATTCAGATGAATGCAGATGATCTTGGTCGGATCGCAAGGCGGCAGATAGGTCGCACTCGCTTCATCCACCACCCGGCCGTCACCAAGGCGCAATATGCCGCCTTCCTCGGGTTTCACCCAGACAGGCGTTCCCTGATGGAGTATTCGCCGCCACTCTTCGCGCGGACCTTCAAGAACCGACATTTCTCTCTCCCGATTTCAGTTGCAGGTCACAGCGCCTCAGGCGGGCACCATGAAGCCTTTCATGTTCTCAAAGATCGGCATGTGACCGTAGGAATCGCGCTGATAATATTCAGACTGTCCTGTCGGCTCGCGACCACCCCATCCGATTTCATTCATGAACCCTGACGGGTTCTTGAAATAGAAGGAATAGTTGTGGTCGTTCGCGTGGCTTCCCGGTTCGATAATGATCGGCAGCCCCGCCTCGCGGACGATGTCATAGGTGAGGCCAACATCTTCCAGCCTCTGCATCTCGAACATCAGATGGTTGATCCGCTTCTCCGCTTCTCCGCCAAAGGCGAGCGTATGCTGCCGCGTGTTGCAGTGGAGGAACATGAGCTCGACCGGCTCTTCAAGGCCCGGAATGGCGATCTTGTATTCAACCCCGCCACGCATTCCGAGAAGAGTGTAGAAAGCATGCAGTTCCTCAAAGTCGGCGCGCCGGTTCAGCATCATATGGCCGAACCCGCCACCCGCGGTCCTGAAACCGCCATGCATTCCCCGCCCCGGATAGAAGGGGCGATCATACTGAACCAGAGGTCCGTGAAATATTTCGATATCGAACCCGTTGGGATCGGTCACGAACATGACCTCAAGCAAATGGCGCGCGGCGGCCTCACTCTTGCTTCCGATCCGCACCGGCACGCCCGCTGCTTCCAGCCTTGAGGCCATCTCCCGAAATTCCAGCACACCCGCCACGCGAAGCCCCATGGCAAGCAGGTCATCAGCCGGGTCTTCCACCAGCTTTATACGATGATGCCAATAGTCCATGCGCAGATAGCGCGTCTTCTCGTCTTCGCCGGGCCGCACCTCGACCGCAAGAATCCGGGAAGCAAACCGCTCCCAGGCCTTTATGTCACTGACCCCCAACGTTACATAGCCAAGCTCTGTGACTTCCGCTGCCATGTTTCCCTCCCCTAGCCCGCAAAACTGTCTTTGCGTACGGCAATGTTTTTGATGTCGCTGTAGAAGTCGAAGCTCCAGTTCCCGCCCTCTCGGCCAAGGCCGGAATCCTTCGCCCCGCCGAAGGGTGCTGCGAGATCGCGAATGAAGAAGCAGTTGACCCAGAAGGTGCCAGCCGTCACACGCGAGGCAATATCCATTGCCCGCTTCTCGTTTTGACTGAACAGCGTGCCCGCAAGGCCGTAGCGCGTGTTATTGGCAAGCGCCACCACTTCATCATCCGAGGTAAAGCTCTGCCAGGTAAGAACAGGCCCGAAGACTTCCTTCTGCGAAATCTCAAGCCCGGGGCTTACCTGAGCGAAAAGCGTCGGCTCGAAATAGAGTTCGCCGATATTTGCCTGAGACCCGCCCCAGAGCGGAACAGCTCCATCCGCCTTGGCGCGCTCGACAAAGCCCACCACGCGCGCGAAATGCTCCTTGTGGATCAGAGGACCGACGCGCGTATTCTTGTCGCGCGGATCCCCCAACACCATGTGGCTTGCGGCGGTGCGGACCTTTTCGAGGAACTCTTCCTCGATTTTCTTCTCCACCATGATGCGGGTGCCCGCGAGGCACACCTGCCCCGCATTCATGTACTGCCCCGCAACCGTTTGCGCAGCCGCTTCAAGATCTGCATCAGCGCAGACGATAAAAGGCGACTTGCCGCCAAGCTCTGCGCTCAGGGGCGTGATCGAACTTGCCGCCGCACGGCCGATGATCTTCGCCGTATCGGTCGAGCCGGTGAAGCTGATGCGATCTATGTCGGGATGGTTCACCAGCGCATCACCCGCGACCTCGCCAATGCCCTGCACCACATTCAGTACACCTGCAGGAATCCCCGCTTCATGTGCAATGTCTGCCATGAGCGAACATGTCAGCGGTGCCCATTCCGGTGGCTTCACGACAACGGTGTTGCCCGCCGCAAGCGCCGGCCCGACCTTCCACGTCGTCAGCATCAGCGGCGCATTCCAGGGGGTAATAAGAACGGCAACACCTGCCGGGTCATACTTCACATGGTTCACGACTTCCGGCGAGTCGATCACATGCCCGTCAAGCGTAAGCGCCCAGTCCGCAAAGAACTCGATGTTCTGCGCCGCGCGCGGCACGACACGATGGATATTGCCCATCAGCAGCGAGCCATTATCCATCGTTTCGACGGCCGCAAGCTCGTTCGCCCGCGCCCTGATACCTTCGGCAAACTTCTTTAGATAGGGAAGCCTCCCCTTGGGGCCGAGGGCCGCCCAGGCCGGAAATGCTTTCCGCGCTGCTGCGACCGCCGCATCGGCCTCGCTTTTTCCGCCCGCCGATATATCGGCGAGGTGAGAGCCGTCGATCGGTGAGAAGTTTGCAAACTTCTCCTTCGAGGCCACACGCTTTCCTCCGATCCAGTGATCGGTCGAAACCTCTACACCGGCAACCTTCACGATGTTTGTGCTCATCACACCGCCTCCGCGAGCTTGAGTTCGGGGGCGAGGACGCCGTCTTCCTTCAGGAAGCGATCAACCAGACGATCAGCCCGGGACCGGTCTGCAATCATATGCGCGAGCTGTTGATTGCGGGCACCCGATGCAAGATAGAAACGCTCATACTGTTCGCCTCGGCTGCCAAGCGCGCTGCCCGTGAAATCCCAGGCAAGGCGGAAAAGCCGTGCGCGCGTTTCTGCGTCGATACCATTTGCGCCATGCATGTAGCGGTCGATCAGGGGGCGAAGTTCGGGATGATTGAGCTGTGCCTGTGTCGGTGCCGCCAGAAGATTATGCGAGCCGAGAAGCCGAATGATCTCGTTCACA
>NZ_JBATWS010000167.1:0-4905 GCF_049672805.1 Parvibaculum sp. | reverse complement strand
GGCATTTCAGCATCAGAGATTATCACCTCCGGCGCGGATGGAGCGGGTGCGGTATTCGGTACAATCCACACCATGCTGTTCTCCACCATCTCGGCCAGAGGCGCTGCTTCTTGCTCGCCGCTCTTATGCTCGCTATCGGGCGTTGCAGCCTTATGCAGAAACCCGGCAAAGATATCGCCGGTGTCCTGATCGCGCCGTGCGGTGCTGCCCGTTCCGCGGGCCGCCGCTCTTGTCTCGAAGTCGGATGCGCCCGGCGCGATGAGATGGCTGATGCTTGTTCCGCTCACGGCTCTTTCCATTGTCATATATGGAGAGGGTAGGCGCTCATGAATAAAACGGGGTTTCGGTTTCGTATCTCCTAGACGCGCCGTTCAAAATGCAGCGCTTCCAGAAAGGGAAGCCAAAGCTGCGCATTGGACGAATAGGAGAGTGTGCCTTCGAAGGCATAATTCTTGAATGCATGAACGGCAGCGTCGCCCGTCAGCCGCTCCAGCGAGTAGGGAAAAGGAATGAGTGAAAGGAGCAGCAGGTTCAGCCAACCCTCATCCGTATAGCCGGAGATCTGGATCGGACCGATATGCGGCAGAACAAGTTGCAGGGCGAAATGTTCTACAGTGCCCGGCGGGCGTTCCTTCACCGCCCAGACGATCTGGGATAACTCCCTCGCCATGAAGGGAATGAGCGTCACACGCCAGCTTCCCTGTCCTTCGATATGAACGAGATGCGCAAGAAACTGGCGATCGAAATAGTCACCGTAACCGCTTTTGTCTCGTTCATCCTGCGGGGCAAGCGTTGCTTCCAGCCAGCGGTTGATGCCGCCATGTTTCAGGCAGAGCAGAAAGAAAAGAATGCCCGCGCCAAAGCTTGAATTGTTCCGTGGCATGTTACGTTGCGCCTGCGCCATTGCCATCGGATTGATGATCGCGAGCATTTCCATCATCGAGTAGAAGGTTTGCCGCGTGGAGTCACCGAAGCTTGTGGTGATGCGGTGGGCGTCGCTGCGTTTTGTAAGGCCGCCCGCTTCGGCAAAGGCGCGTGAAATATCTCTCGTGCTATGGCTGCTGCGAAAGGTGTTCTTGTCATTCTCACCGGCGGTGGAATCGCTCTTGAGCCACAACTCGCTCTGGCGCTGCGCACCAATCGCCGAGCCGTAGAAGCTGGTGAGACCTTTAAGTCCGATTGGTTCCGGCGCATTGTTCAGTCTCGTTCCTTCTGCAAGGAAGGGCGAGACGGGCGGCGCCATGCCGGTGCGCACCGTATGTGCGGCGATGACATGCGGAAGAGATGCTTCCGGGAGAGGGGTGACGGCGCTGCTGCCCACTGCAAGCGGGATAGCCTCAAGACGGGCACTCGCACCGGAAGGTGAGATGATTACAGAGAGTTTTTCTCCGTTCATCGGCAGAGTATTTTGCGAGTCGGTTACAACTTGCCCATGCCGAGCGATCTGGAGGCTGTCCATCGGGCGCAGGGCAAAGCTGCCGAGATCTGTGTTCACCCGGAGAATATTGTTCGGCAGAATGCGTTCTACCGTGCCTTCAATGCGAAGCGGCTCCGTACCGGGCACAAAGAGGGGCGGGCGGGAAAGCACATAGACATTGGCTTTGATCGCTACCAGCTCCCTGAAAGCGGCCGTTCCCTGCCGGAAGATGTCCGGATCAATCTGCTGGAGAGGAGGCAGGTTGTCGGCCATAGCAAAACCGCTATCTGGTATTGTTCTGCAGCAGCAATCGCTGGAACATCACTTTCCCGTCGCCAATTTCCGGCGCGGCTGCGACAAGTGCTTTTCCCAGATGATCGCCGAGGCGGTCAGGGTTGAAATTTGGTCCTTCGAACACGCCTTTCCCGGCTTCCGCATAGAGTGTCCGGAGAATGACATCGCGATAGCGCGGCAGGCTGCTTCGAATCCTCGCTGCGTTTTCGACAGAGCCAGGATCAAGCGTGATGTCTGCAAGAATGAAGGCTGTTGTCTGGCCCGCACGTAGGACGGGAACGACAAACTGGCCGAACTCGACATAGCGGTCCGGCTGGACGGGTGTCGGCTCCTCTGTCGCGGCGGCTGTATTCCCTTCTTCCGTTGTCACCGCAGCAGGAGAAGCCGGATAGAGACGCTGGATTGCGTCATTTCCTGCCGCATATCCGAGTGCAAGGCCTGCGAGAAGGCTTCCTCCGAGCCAGAGGCCTGTTCGATTCCAGTTTTGTGCCGGCGTCATCATGCGACCTTGCGGTTCTTGGAGTGTCGGATGACTTCGTTCTCGCGGATCGTCGCTTCCTCAACCGCATCGAAGCTCGGCTGCGCGTCGTCATGCAGCACCTTGCGCCCATATTCCACGGCAACCTGGGCGGCTGCGCCGTTCAGATGCGCGAGAAGCGTCGATTTGATCGCGAGGAAATAGCTGATCTCGGTGTCGCGGTTGGAGCGCACCTGGCCTGCAATCGGGCTTACCACCCCATAGGAAAGAAATACGCCGAGAAAGGTGCCGAAAAGCGCGCCGCCGATCAGATGGCCCAATATTTCCGGCGGCTGGTTGATTGCACCCATTGCCTTGATGACGCCAAGGACAGCAGCAACGATGCCAAGGGCGGGAAGTGCATCCGCCACTACGGAAAGTGCATGTGTCGGGCGGTGCAGATCTTTCGAAATCATCCGGATCTCTTCATCCATAAGGGCTTCTACCTCATGCGGCTTTGCGGTGCCGAGAGAGAGGAGGCGCAGATAGTCGCAAAGGAAGGAGACGGCGCGCGGTTTTGCGAGCACGGAAGGATATTGCTGAAAGATCGGGCTGTCGTAAGGGCGCTCGATCGCGGCTTCGAGGTGAAGGATGCCCTGTCCGCGAATGGTGCGCAGAAGCGAGAACATGAGGCCGAGAAGGTCGAGGAAGTCTTTTTCCTTCAGGCGCCTCCCCGTGAAAATATCCATCAGCGCGCGGCCTGTATCTTTGATCACCTTCATGGAGTTTGCGGTAAAGAATGTCGCAAGCGCTGCGCCGCAGACGATGAGAACTTCGAAGGGTTGCCAGAGAACGGCGAGATGGCCGCCCATGCCGATGAAACCGCCCAGCACGGCGATGAAGAGGAAGGAGATTCCGATGATGAGGCCCATTGCGCTTGTCCTGTGCTGGAACGATGACAATTCATCCGGATCGGGACGAATAGCGCAGACGCTAGGGAGGGCGGGTTAAGTGAAGTTTTAAGAAACCGACATCGTCATTTTTCTGGCAACGCGCAACAGGCGCGAGCGGAGAATATCTGAAACGTAAATCTGCGTTTAACCCGGGTGGATGAGGGTAGGCATGTCATCTCAGGCCAGCAATTCCGAAGAACGGACGAGGCCTTTGCAGGTCGTCAGAAGGCGGGACATCTGGAAACCTAGAACATAGGAGAAGATGCCATGTCGAGCTCTATTCTGACGAACGTCGGTGCCATGACGGCGCTGCAGACACTTACCTCCATCAACCACAGCCTTGAGACCACGCAGGATCGTATCTCCACGGGTATGCGTGTGGGTTCCGCCAAGGACAATGCTGCATATTGGGCCATTGCGACCACGATGCGGACTGACCTTGTCGGCTATCAGGCAATTTCCGACGCGATTGGCCTCGGCCAGTCCACGGCGGACGTTGCTTCGACGGCGAATGAAGCGATCGTCGATCTGCTCAAGGAAATGAAGCAGCGTCTCGTTGCCGCGCAGGATGCGGGCGTTGACAAGATCAAGATCAACGACGACATCCAGCAGCTCAAGTCGCAGATCGAATCCGTGATTTCGTCTGCTTCTTTCAACGGCAACAACTGGCTTGACGGTTCGATCAACGACACGGCCGATACTGGTGAAGCGGTGAACATTCTCGCTTCGCTCGTTCGTACCGGTTCCACGGTCACGCCGGAGAACATTGTGTTCGATCCCGGCCAGACCGACTACATGGATGCCAACGGTACGGGCTTCTTCCAGGGTACGCTCAGCGCAGGCACCTCAGCGGTGATTGCGGATGGTATCCTTGGTGCGGCGTTTGCCGTGGACAACTCGCTCGATGCAACGGATCTTGCCGATGCGCTGGGCGAAGTCGAAGCGGCGATTGCCAAGGCCACGGAAGTCGGTTCTCTGCTCGGTTCGGTGGAAAGCCGTCTGGGCATTCAGAAGGACTTCGTCACCAAACTTGCCGACGCGACCGAGCGTGGCATCGGTGTGCTGGTCGATGCGGATATGAACCGCGAAAGTGCCCGCTTGAAGGCTCTGCAGGTGCAGCAGCAGCTCGGCATTCAGGCGCTGCAGATCGCCAATGGCGCTCCGCAGAACATCCTGTCGCTGTTCCGCTAATATCCCCCGAAAAGGTGGTGCGGCCATGGCCGCGCCACCGGAGATTGGCCCGCTTTTCGAAGCGGGCCTTTTTCTTTGAGAAGTCCGAGAAAAATCAGAAGTCGATTTCGACTTCGATCTTCTTTCCGTACCAGCGTTCGGCGGTTTTCAGCACGCGGTCGAGATAGCGCCGCGCATGGGAGGGTGTGCGCGAGTGATACCAGGCAATGCCGCGCCACACCTCGCCGCCCGCATTGTCGATGCTGAGACGGAGAATCCATGTGCCCATGGCGATGTTGAAGCAGCCATCATTGGCAAGCCGTGCTTTCAGTCTTTCCACGGGCTCGTTATAGGCAGACTGAATTTCCGGTAGCCAGATCGTGTTGATCTGCATCGGGCCGAGGTCTTCGGTGCCATTGGTGTTAACGGAGATGGTTCCCTCCACGCCGCCTTCCACATCGAGGATGAGCCAGATCAGCGGTTCAGGCAGGTCGTAATGTTTCGCCGCGCGGGCGATGCAGCCGGCCAGCCGGGGATTGTCCCTGACCGCCTTGACGGCAGCCTCGGCTGGGGCAGGCAGGGTGAGGGTTCCAAGTGTGAGCGCTGTGCCGAGG
>NZ_JBATWS010000166.1:0-2505 GCF_049672805.1 Parvibaculum sp. | reverse complement strand
AAAACCGTACCAAGCCACATATTGTCGAAGATCAGCGCGACAAGGCTGCCGAGCAGCACCGCAAAGACAAATCCGTTCAGCACGCCAACACCGAGTTCACGCAGAATGGTGCGGCTTGCGTTGAAATCGACGAGGTCGCGGGTCGCAAGCGCGCGCACGGTCACCGTCATGGTCTGCGTGCCCGCATTGCCGCCCATCGACGCGACGATGGGCATGAGCACGGCAAGCGCGACCATCTCCTCGATCGCGCCATCGAAAAGCGCGATGACGGAGGCCGCAAGAACCGCGGTCACGAGATTGACCATCAGCCAGGGAATACGGCTCCGGCTGGTCTGCAGCACGGTATCGGAAATCGCTTCCTCACCTACACCGCCGAGCAGGCGGATGTCTTCCGCCGCTTCCTCGCTGATAACCTCAACGATGTCGTCCACCGTAATGACGCCGACGAGGCGGCCATCCTCATCCACGACCGCCGCCGAGATCAGGTCATATTTGCCGAACTGATGCGCCACATCTTCCTGGTCCATCGTGACCGGGATGAGCGTCTGCTGATCTTCCATTATCTCGGAAATCTTCACCGGGCGCTTGGTGCGCATCACCCGGGAGAGCGGCACCGTTCCGATCGGCTTGAAGGCGGCATCCACGACGAAGATTTCATAGAACTCTTCCGGCAGCTCATCCGCTTCGCGCATATAGTCGATCGTCTGGCCGACATCCCAGAAGGGAGGCACGGCGACAAGCTCGCGCTGCATGAGACGGCCGGCAGAGTATTCGGGATAATCGAGTGACTGTTCGAGCACGGCGCGCTCGTTCGCCGGAAGCTGGTCGAGAATGATGCGCTGTTCATCCTCGTCCATATCCTCGAGCACATAGACGGCATCGTCCGAATCAAGCTCGCTCAGCGCCGCAGCCAGGTCTTTCGGATCATAGAGGTTCAGAACGTGGTCACGGACGCTCTCATCGAGTTCGCTTAACACCTCGGGGTTGAGATCCGCGCCGAGCATCCGCACAAGCTCTTCACGCTCGTCGGAACGCAGAAGCTCGAAGAGTTCGGCAAGGTCAGCCGGGCGAAGCGGGATGACGAGTTCGCGCGCCTGTGCAGCATCGGCGCGGTCCACCGCGTCGATGACCGAGTGCACAAAGGCGGGCGAAAGGGCCTCCTCCGCCGTCTCTTCTGGCATATTTGCAAGAGTCGGATCGGCCAAGGGCGCCACTCCCATGAAAAGCGGTGAGAATCGCGTCAGGAATCGCGGTTCCGAACGCGGCGAGTGTGCTCTATTTGCAGGAAGGCCGCCACCCGGAGCGGCGCAAAAAAGCGCCCGCGCTCACGCGGGAACCGTCCTTCTTCGGGAGAGGGATCAGGCCCGCCCCGCAAGACGGGGATCAGATGGTGCGGTCGAGAAGACTCGAACTTCCACGGGAGTTACCCCACAGCGACCTCAACGCTGCGCGTCTACCAATTCCGCCACGACCGCATGTTTCGTAGGCCGGGCGGATGTAACAAATCCCCGGCATTTGCTCAAGCGGCAAATCACAGGAAAAGTGCCTTATCCCCGTTAAATACCGTCGCCATGCACATTTGCGGGCAGATGGATGCCGCACTCGTCCTTGTCGCGGCCCACCCAACGCCCGTCCCGGTAGGAACCGCCTTCCGGGACACGCTCCGTGCAGGGCATGCAGCCGATAGACAGATAGTTGTCCTTCACCAGCGGATGGCGCGGCAGCTTGTAATTGTCGATATAGGCTTCGAGGTCCTCTTGCGTCCAGTCAGCCAGCGGATTGATCTTGAAGCGTGTGCCGGTTGCGGAGCCGGGCTCTCCCGTGCCGCGCACCCGCTCTTCCTCGATGGTTTCCATGGCCGCGCGGGCGCTTGTCTGAAAGCGCTTCCGGCCGGTGATCGACGCATCGAAATGCTTCAGCGCGCGCTCAAGCGGCAGCACCTTGCGGACATGGCAGCAGCCATCCGGGTCGGTATTCCACAAGCCGCCATTCGGATCCCTTGCGGCGAGGTCAGCCGGGTGCGGCCCTGCCGCGCGAATATCGGTGAGGCCGAGCTTCTCCTGAAGCCGGTCGCGATAGCGAAGCGTCTCGCCGAAGAGCTTGCCCGTATTGAGGAAGATGACCGGCGTCGCCGGATCAATCTGCGCGACCATATGGAGAAGGACGGCCGATTCCGCGCCGAAGGAGGAGACAACGGCGATCCGGCCCGGAAACTCCGTTCGGATGACAGCGTCCAGCAATTCCACGCCACCCAGCCCGCCGTAAGCCTGTCGCAATCGGTGAAGCGCGGGCGACACGATGGCCGACGCATTGTCCATAATGGCGGCGCGATCTTCGCCCATCGCAGCCTTGCCGGGGCGCTTTCTCAGATCAATTGCTGTCATGGAAGCCAGCCTTTCTCTTCTACATAGGCGTCCACCCGACGGCCCACATCGGCAAGGCCCAGCCCTTCCGACCGCCAGGCTTCCCGCCGGCGCCCGACCTCATCAAGACGCCCTGCCCATT
>NZ_JBATWS010000165.1:0-7794 GCF_049672805.1 Parvibaculum sp. | reverse complement strand
GACCCTGTTCCGTCCTGCGGAGCCGGCCCCTGAAACAGATTGAACAGCGCAATCAGAAGCAGTGCGCCGAGAACCCAGACAGCGAAGTTCTTGAAATTGGACAAGGGCTTTCCCTTTTTACCAGACTACAACCGCGCCACCCCATGTGGCCGCGATTGCATAGCAGGAGCCGTGCCACAGCACCCTCCCGCGTCTTGAGTGTTTCTAATCTAGAAGAACATAGTGACCATAGAAAGGTTTACCAAGTGCCCATAGCGGGCTTTTGGCCGCGTTTCTCAAGCGTTTCACGAGGCTCAGGCCCGTGGCGGCAAAGAGCGGCGGAGCGTCATATCCCACGCGATGCCCTTAATATCTGTCTCGAAATGGGGCACAACCACACATTCTGCGTCGCGCCACAGACCCGGCAGCACCTGAAGAATGGCTGACGGCACGGCAGGAAGGCGCACCTTCCGTGCATGAAGGAATGCGAGCCCCTCCTGCCCCAGAGCGCGAACCTCAAGGCGCGCCCGCTTCGGCGCCTTCAGGAGACGGATATGGAACCGCCCGTCCCACACCCCTTCCTCGCCCGGCGCGAGAAGGAGAGATGCCGCCTTCCGCGCGCCCGCCACTTCACGGGTGAAAAGGATGCGCCCGCCCTTTGCCGCGATCTTGGCGCCCGCCAGCGTCCGCCCGCCGCCAAGCTCTCCGGCAAGGAGTGCCGCGTGAACCGCCTCCAGGGCGTTGAGGCGCGGCGCATAGTCCGCGCCACCCGCAATGCGGATCGCGGTCGCAAGCGCCCGAAGGCCGATCTCCGCGCGCGCGCCGGTGAACGCATCGGCATCCATTTCCATATGGCCATAGGGCGAGAGCGTGGCATGGGCAGCGAGAAGATCGGCCACCGCCCCTTCCAGCGCTTCCCGCGCTCGCGCCATATGCCCGGCCATCCGCGCGAGCCGCGCTGCATCAAGGCCGAGGGGCGCAAGATGCTCCGCAATCTTCCGCGCCTTCACGCGGTCGAACCGCTCGTCCTCATTGCTCGGATCGCTCACGGGAACGAGCCCGGAGCGCGCAACCGTTGCATGCAGCCTTTCGCGCGGCAGGTCGAGCAGCGGACGCAGAAGCCGGACATGCGGCTCTCCCTCTGACAGAAGCCGCACGGGTTTCATGGCGGCAAGCCCGTCAACGCCGCTTCCGCGCGCAAGGCGCAGCAGAAATGTCTCGGCCTGATCTTCCAGATGATGCGCAACTAGAAGGTCGCCCACCCCCGCCTTTCGGCAGGCTTCCAGCAACAGGCGATAACGCGCCTCCCGCGCCGCTGCCTGAATGCCGCTTGCGGGCTTCTCGCCCTTCCAGCGGAGGATGCGATGCGGCACCCCGAGCACTTGCGCGAGCGATCCCGCATAGCGCGCCTCGGCGGCAGCCTCCTTGCGAAGTCCGTGATCGACGGTGAAGGCGTGAAGCGTGATGCCCTTGCGGCGCCTTGCCCAGCGCGCGGCAAGGATCAACAGCGCCAGCGAGTCCGGGCCGCCCGAAAAGGCGACCGCAATATTCTTCGAAGGCGAGAAGGCAGAAATCCGGGAAGAAAATTCGGCTGCGCTGACAGGCGAGACAGAAGCAGGCAAAGCATCATCCTGCGTTCTCATCTCTCCCCCTCACAATTGCCCACCCTCAGGCGGTATCAGCAGCCCGCTTTCCGCCGCTCGAGCTGCGCACGGGCAACAACAGCGGGAGAGGCCTGCGGAAACTTCGATCCAAGCTCGCCCCAGACGGTACAGGCTGCATCCTTGTTGCCCAGCGCGGCAAGGCTCATCCCGAGCTTCAGCAGGCTGTCAGGCGCCTTGCTGCTGGACGCATAGGTCGTGTAGCCGGTGAGGAAGGCATCACCTGCGCGCTTGTAGTCGTTCTGCGCGTAATAGGTTTCGCCAAGCCAGTATTGCGAATTGCCTGCGAGATTGTGATTGGGGTGCAGGCTGAGAAATTCCTGAAAGGCCGCCCGCGCATTGTCATATTGACCGCGCTTCATCAGATCGATGGCGAACTCATACTGGGATTCCGGTGTGCCGTTCGGGAGAACGCCGGAAGGAGCAGGCTCGGAAGAACCCTGAGCAGACGCGGTGTCAGCGCTGTCGGAACCCGGCCGCACTTCGCCACCGCTCTCCTCACCCGTGGAGGCGCGCGGCGTGACAGTGCCTGCACCGCCGGCCTGCAAATCCTGAAAGCGCATTTCCACGTCGGCCTTGAAAAGCTCAAGCTGGCGCTGTGCTTCTGCGGCCCGATGGTTCGCTTCCTCCAGTCGCCCCGTGAGCGAGCGCACCTGCTCTTCCAGATCGATCACGCGGGGATAGAGGTCGGATGAAGCAGCCCCACCATCTAGCGCGCGCGGCGCGCCTGTGCTGGTGCCGCCGCCATAGGTCTGGCGCTGAAGATCGGAAATCTCGTTCTCGATCCTGTCGAGCCGGTTGCTCACCGAGCGCATGTCGAGATCGCTCGACTGCGCATAGGCGACACCGAAGGGCAAGCCCGCAAGAAAGACAGCAGCGAGGATTTTATGTGCAGCGCGATGCGTTGAACGCAACGGGACCTCCCGTTCAGATATCAGATCGAGAATTCATCTTATGCCCAAGTACGACCAAATTGCGGCACCGGAAAGTCCGCAACAGGACGTCTTTAAGCCCCATGCCGTCATAGCATGTCATAACGAAAACGCCCCTCCGCGCAAAGCGGAAGGGCGTGTCCATTCTTCATGCGCACTCCCTCTGGAGGGAGAGCGGATTAGCTCGCAGCGCCCGACGCAATGACGGTCACAGCGCGGCGGTTCTGGCTCCAGCAGCTCTCGCTGGAGTCGAGGCAAACCGGACGCTCTTTGCCGTAGGACACCGTGTTGAGGCGGCTCGGATTGACGCCGAGGCTCACAAGGTAATCCTTCGCAGCATTAGCGCGACGACCGCCAAGAGCGAGGTTGTACTCGCGCGTGCCGCGCTCGTCAGCATGACCTTCAAGCGTGAAGGTCAGGTTCGGATAGAGTTCCATCCATGCAGCCTGACGCTGCAGGGTCGCACGGGCGTCGTCGCTCAGGGTCGAGCGGTCGGTGTCGAAGAAGACGCGGTCGCCAACATTGGCCACCAGATCTTCCTGCGAGCCCGGCACAATCGAGCTGGACGAAGACGAATTGTTCGTGGAAGCGTTGCCGTCGCTGTCAGTGGAGGAGCAAGCGGCAAGCATCAGAAAAGCAGCAGCCACAGCGGCAAACCGCAGGCCAGCATTCGAGGACTTCATTCGGGTGATCTCCTTTTGATCTCAGCGGCCAAGGCGCCTCAGCGCTCGATTGATTTGACACTCTTACACAGCAAGCCCTCGCAGTAAAACGAGCCCAAGCTCCTCTTACCCGATGGCATGCAATGTAGAAAAAACCTTCCGATGCCGATTTCGATCCGGCATGGGACACGTCGCCTACATGTAGCCGACGCTGGGGTTGCTGTACCGCAACACAATATTAGTCACACTCTATGGTAACGACAAGAACCATCACTGATCCTGCCGATTTTAAGCTTTTGTTGAGTGACATTTTTGTCACCAATTTTGGTCACTCAGCTTACTGAATACGGGGGGACCAGGCCGGGTCCGAAGCCATGGTGGGCGTCGGCACGGGACGCTCATTATAGCCGGTCACATCCACCGACCAGAGCGCCGGACCACCCTGCGCACCGCGCGTTTCGCGGAAAAACATCAGTACGCGGCCATTGGGTGCCCATGTCGGGCCTTCATTGTGATAGCCCTCGGTCAGGATGCGCTCCCCCGTGCCGTCCGGCCGCATGACGCCGATCACGAACCGGCCACCGGAAATCTTGGTGAAGGCAATGAGGTCCCCGCGCGGCGACCAGACCGGCGTCGCGTAGCTGCCCTGCCCGAAGCTGATCCGCTTCTGGTTCGACCCGTCGGCATCCATCACATAGATCTGCTGTGAACCGCCCCGGTCAGATTCGAACGTGATTCGCCGACCATCCGGCGAATAGCTGGGCGCCGTGTCGATCGCGGCCGTATTGGTGAGGCGCGTCACCTGCCGGCTGCGCAGGTCCATCGTGTAGATGTCCGAATTGCCGCCGCGTTGCAGGCTCATGATGATTCGCTGACCATCCGGCGAGAAGCGCGGCGCGAAGGTCATGCCCGGGAACTGGCCGACCACTTCCTGCTGGCCCGTCTCGATATCCAGCACATAGACGCGCGGCTGATTGTTGCGATAGGCGAGATAGGTGATCTCCTGCGAGTTCGGGCTGAAACGCGGGGTCAGCACAAGCTCATTGCCATTGGTCAGCATGCGGGGGTTATGCCCGTCTTGGTCCATGATGGCGAGGCGCTTCACACGCGCGTTCTTCGGCCCCGATTCCGCGACATAGACAATGCGCGTATCGAAATAGCCCTCTTCACCTGTCAGCCGCTTGTAGATCGCATCGGAGATGAGATGGGCTACACGCCGCCAGTTGTCGGGCGTGGTGAAAAACTGAAGCCCCGTGAGCTGCTGCTCACCGAGCACATCCCAAAGGCGGAATTCGACCCGCAGACGCCCGTCGGATTCGAGGCGCGACTGCCCCGTCACCAGCGCCTGGCTGTTGATGATGCGCCAGTCGCCAAAGCGCGGTTGCACATTGATGTCACTCACCTTCTCGATGAAGGAAGCCTTGGGCAGCGGACGAAAAAGACCGGACCGCTCGAGATTGTTGCTGATGACAGAAGAAATATCAGCGCCGATGCCTGCCTCACGCCCTTCCCCGCCAAGAAAATCCGTAATGGCGATGGGCAGCGGATCGACATTGCCCTGCGTGATATCGATCTGAAGTGCCGCGCGGGCGGGCGCCGCAAAGGCAGCAACCATCGCAACCGCCAATGCAAGCCGCGCGAAAGCCGCGTAACCCGCCTTCTCTTGCAGCAACGTCCGAAGCCTTGTCATTGCGTCATCTCCCATGAGAGGGCTTAACCACCCAGCATTTCTCTCGGATCGAATTTGAGGTCCAGTTCGCGCCAGCGCGAATATTTGTCAGCCGGCATCTTGTAGGGCGCGCAGAGGCGAATGGCGCGAAGCGCAGATTCAGCCGCCGCCCGGTAATAAGGGCCGCCCGTCAGCATCTGCGCCCGGTCCTGCAACTCCGGCGCACCGGAAAGCGATCCATCCGCGTTGAGATAAACCTTGATCCGCACCACAAGCTGCTCCGCATTGGGCGAACCGGCAGGCACCGTCCAGCAGCGGCGCATCTGCGCGCGGAACGCATCAATCTCGCTCATGGTGAGCGGCGCAGACGCATCATCCGTGCGCGGCGCATCAAATTCCGTATCAGCCGATTGCTGCGGCTTGGGCGCCGGCGCCTTGTCCGGCGTCTTGTCAAGCAGCGCGGCGATCTGGTTCGGATCGAATGTCTTCTTCTCCGGCTCCTTGCGCGGCGGGGTCGGCTTCTTGTCTTCTTTCTTTTCGACCGGCTTCGGCTTTTCTTCCTTCTTCTCGACCTTCTTTTCGGGAAGCGGCTCGACCTTTTCTTCCGGCGGCGGAGGCGGCGTCGGTGCAGGCGTCGGCTTGGGTTCGGGGCGCGGCGGCGCCGGGTCCTGCGGGCGCGGCGGCGTGGGCTCTTCAACCGGATTCGGCTTTTCCACCTTTTGCTGCCGCTTGAGATTGGTCACTTCGTCAATGGTGACGAGTTCCACCGGCAAGGCACGCGTCTCCATCGCAGGCAATTCCTCCGGCGAGGGAAAGGCCACGAAAGCAAACAGTATGACCGCCATATGTGCGGCGACTGAAAGGATAAGCGGTTTACGCATTCTCGCCGATTAGTTGGAACGCCGCCCGGTCGCGGGGGGCGAGGTATCGGTCTCCGTTACCAGTGCAACTTTCGAAAATCCGGCAGCACTCAACCGGCCCATCACGTTCATCACCTGCCCATAGGCAATCGCATTGTCGGCGCGAATGAAGATGCGCTGCTCATAGCCATTTTCTGCAATGGCGGCGAGCTGCGGCACGAGCGCATCCGCCTCCGTCAGCGTTTCCTGAACATAGATTTCGCCCTTGCCGTTGATGGTGATGGTCAGCGGCTCGGTATCACCGGAAATCGGCGCGGCCTGCGTCTTTGGCAGATCGACAGGCACGCCGACCGTCAGAAGCGGTGCCGCCACCATGAACACGATGAGCAGCACCAGCATCACGTCCACAACAGGCGTGACGTTGATTTCGGACATGGGCGCGCGCGCATATCGGCTGCGCCCGCCCCCCTTCTTTCCGGTGGACATCCCCATGGCTCAGCTCCGCTCGTCGAGCTGGCGGGAAAGGATTGCGGAGAACTCATCCGCAAAGCTTTCCATCCGGGCGGCGATGCGCGCGGCCTGGCTGGAGAAACGGTTATAGGCGACAACCGCCGGAATGGCGGCCACAAGACCCAGCGCCGTAGCAAAGAGCGCTTCGGCAATGCCGGGCGCAACAACGGCAAGGTTCGTGTCCCGGCTCACAGCGATGGACTGGAAGGAGTTCATGATGCCCCAGACCGTGCCGAACAGGCCGACAAAGGGAGCAACCGAGCCGACCGTCGCAAGGAAGAGCAAACGGCTCTCGAGATTCATCATTTCGCGGCTGATCGTGACCTGCATCACCTTGTCCACCCGCTCTTTCAGGCCAACGAAGGATGACGAGACGATTTCCTGCGAGCGGCGCCATTCGCGCATCGCGGCGATGAAGAGCGCCGAAAGCGGATGCTGCGGGCGGTGGCCCATCTCCTGATAGAGATCTTCCAGCGAACGGCCGGACCAGAAGATGCGCTCGAACTGGTCGGCCCGCCGCTCGATGCGGGAAAAGCGCCACCATTTGTCGAAAATGATCGCCCAGGACCAGACCGAGGCGAAGATCAGCCCCAGCATGACAAGTTTGACAATGATGTCTGCCCGAAGGAACAGCCCCCAAAGGCTGAAATCCATGGGGATGGCATCGACCGTTGTTTCGGTAATCACCTGTTGGGTGGCGACGGGATCCATTCAGTGCCTCTCCGTGCTCTCAGCCTTGACGCAGGGAGCGGCACATGAGGCGCAGCTCAACGCAGGCGGGTCCGTTCCCGTTTGCGCCCCCACTACACCTTATGTGTGCCCCCGAATTGCGGCTGAAGTTAGTCTTTCAATTATGTCATTACCGTGGCGTTAATCGGAAATCGGGACGCCCGCTCAAGAGGTTAGCCAGCAGGTGTGACTCCCCGAACACAATCCCCAATCAGATTGGACAACAACATATCTGCTCATTCTTCGGTTTCGGACGGGCTCACCAGCGGCGCCAGTGCATCGCGCACGCAGGCAGGCAGGCGGCGCGGACGCCCGGCCTTGTCGAGCACCGCTGCATAGACATGCGCGCGCCACAACTCGTCTTCCGGTTTTCCTTCCGCGCCGAGCCGCCAGATCACCTGCTCCGCCTCGATCCGCGCCCCGCTCGCGCGGACATAGCGCGTATGCACTTCGAGCCGGTCATCGATACGTGCGGGGCGCAGAAAGTCGATATTCATCCGGTGTACGGCAAAGGCGATCGGATCATCGCCATCAAACAGATCGGCGTGATGAACTCCGGCGAGCCGCAAAAAGTCTGACCGCCCCCGCTCTGCAAAGCGGAGATAGTTCGCGTGATAGACAATGCCGGAGAAATCCGTGTCCTCGTAATAGACGCGGATGGGGAGCTTATGGACCTGCCCCTCGATCCGCCCGGCAAGATCAGGCCAGACTGCCCCGCTCATGCCTCGTCCTCCCCCTCGTCGAAAAGCATGGGCTGGTTCGACTGGCTTGCGCTTGCAGGCATGGCAACAC
>NZ_JBATWS010000164.1:0-3296 GCF_049672805.1 Parvibaculum sp. | reverse complement strand
GTGCTGGTTCGCATCTGGCGCGAGATCATGGTGGCGATGACCCGGATTCAGGGGCCGTTCCGGGTGGATGTGTCGGGCGGCAGGGGGACGGATGCTATCCGCTTCTGGGACCTTGCCCGCAATTATTACGGCTCCACCACACCGATGGAACTGCATGAGGAGCCGCGCGAGGTAGTGCGCCGGGTCGGCAGCGACCGCGCGGCCATCGGCATTCTGCCCGAACCGACGGCGGGGAACTGGTGGATGGCGCTCGCCTCCGGCAGCACGGGCAATGTGCGCATCGTGGCGCGACTGCCCTTCGTGGAGGTCGAGAAAGAGGATGGCAGCCTGCGCGCGCTCGTTCTCGGTCATAGTGAATTTGAAAAAACGGGCGATGACACTTCCCTCATCGCCCTTTCTGTTTCCGAAAGCCTGAGCGATGCGCGCGTGACCTCGCTTCTGCGCGCGGCAGGGCTTGAGGGGCGACGCATTGCGAGCGCGCGGTTTGATAATGGCGCAGGCGCCCATGTCTATCTGATGGAAGTACCGCATCATCTTGCAGAAGATGATGAGCGGCTCGCGGCTCTTGCCGTCGCACCTGTTGCCGAAGTGCGCCTTCTTGGCGGCTATGCCAATCCGCTCCGCCTTCAGCGGGACGGTGAGTGAGACACGACATGACGAAATCAGGAATAAGGCCCGAGCCGCAGCCCGGCATTCTCGATATTGAAGCCTATGTTGGCGGTCGCGCGAGCGCGGAAGGGGCGGGCAAGGTTTACAAGCTTTCGGCAAATGAAACGCCGCTCGGCCCGAGCCCGAAGGCGCGCGAAGCATTTCTGTCGGCAGCCGACAGCCTCGCGCTTTACCCGGATGGCGGCTCTGACGAACTGCGCAATGCCATTTCAAAGCGCTACGGGCTTGCGGCAGACAGGATCGTCTGCGGCGCGGGGTCAGACGAGTTGCTGCATCTTCTCGCACAATCCTATCTCGGCGAAGGCGATGAGGCGATTTCGACCGAGCATGGCTTTCTCGTCTATCCGATCGTCACGAAAGCAGCCGGTGCGACTTCCGTTGTCGTGAAGGAAAAGAACCTTCGCACGGATGTGGATGCCATTCTTGCGGCGGTGACGGAAAAGACAAAGATCGTCTTCATTGCCAATCCGAACAATCCGACGGGAAGCTATATTCCCGCCGATGAGGTGCGCCGTCTCCATGCCGGGTTGCGGCCTGATATTCTGCTCGTGCTTGATGCGGCCTACAGCGAATATGTGAGCCGCAACGATTATGAAGCGGGGATCGAGCTTGTTGCGACATCAGAAAATGTCGTGATGACGCGCACCTTCTCCAAGATTTACGGCCTTGCGGCGCTTCGTCTTGGTTGGATGTATGCGCCCCAGCATATTTGCGATGTGATCAACCGCATTCGCGGGCCGTTCAATGTGTCGATCCCGGCCATGCGCGCAGGCGTTGCTGCCATTCTTGATACGGAACATGTGGAAAAGGCGCGCGCGCATAATGACAAATGGCTTGCGTGGCTTACCGAAGAAATCGGCAAGCTCGGGCTTGAGGTTGCCTCGAGCGTTGCGAATTTCATGCTGATCCGCTTTCCCGAAGAGCCGGGCAAGACGGCGCGTGACGCGGATGCGTTTCTAATGAAACGGGGGCTTATTTTGCGGGCTGTCGGCAGCTACGGGCTGCCGGATTGCTTGCGCCTCACGGTTGGTTCTGAAGAAGCGAACCGGCTTGTCGTGGCGGCGCTTGCAGAGTTTCTGGGCAAGAAGGTATCCGGGTCATGAGCGGTGACGGGTTCCACTTCGAGCGCGTAGCGCTGATCGGGCTTGGCCTGATCGGCGGGTCGCTCGGCCATGCAATGAAGCGTGACGGCCTTGCGCGTCACATCGCGGGCTATGCGCGCTCGGCCGAAACGCGGGCACGCGCTCTCGAGATCGGTTTCGTGGACAGTGTGCATGAAACCGCGGCAGAGGCGGTGAAGGATGCCGACCTCGTTATCGTCTGTACGCCGGTGGGCGCGCTTGGCGCTGTTGCTGCCGAAATCGAACCGCACCTCAAGAAAGGCGCGATCCTGACGGATGTAGGTTCGGTGAAGCTCGCCGTTATTCGCGATATGGGACCGCATGTGCCTGAAGGGGTGCATTTCATTCCGGGCCACCCGATTGCAGGCACGGAAGAATCAGGTCCGGATGCCGGTTTCGCGGAACTCTTTGATGGCCGCTGGTGCATTCTGACGCCCATCCCCGGCACGGACCCGGCAGCGATTGAAAAACTCAGCGCATTCTGGACCGCATGCGGTTCCAAGGTCGATGTGATGGAGCCGAAGCATCACGATCTCGTCCTCGCTATTGTGAGCCATCTACCGCATATCATCGCCTTCAACATTGTCGGCACGGCAAGCGATCTTGAAACGGTCACGCAGTCGGAAGTCATCAAATATTCGGCCTCCGGCTTTCGCGATTTCACCCGCCTTGCGGCATCGGACCCCACCATGTGGCGCGATGTGTGTCTCAACAACAAGGAGCCGATTCTCGAAATGCTTGCGCGTTTCTCGGAGGATCTGACCGCGCTGCAACGCGCGATCCGCTGGGGCGATGGTGACAAGCTGTTTGATCTTTTCACCCGCACCCGCGCGATCCGCCGCTCCATCATCGATGCCGGTCAGGATACGGCGGCGCCGAACTTCGGCCGCACACCCAAGAAGTGACGCGGGCGCGATCAGTAGATCGGGCGAAGCTCTGCGACGGCAAGCGGGCCGAGAAAGAGGCGTCCCTCGCGGAAGATGATCGGAAGCTGAACCTCGTTTGAGCGGCGTCCCTGAAACTGGGAGATGAGAACGAGGCCTGCAAGTGCGATGCGCGCTTCTTCTTCCTTCACCACGCCTTCACGCACCATTGTCTCGACCAGCTTTTCGAAATCGCTGACCCGTGCATCGAGCCGCCCTGCGAGCCTGTTGCGTGCATCGAGCGAGAGTTCACCGCTCGCCGTGAGATCAAGCGGACCCCATTTCACGATGAGATCGGAAATGGCGAGCGTGCCGCCTGCGGCCTGCCAGGCGCGCAGCAGTTCGACAATGCTTGCATGGCGCGTCTCCGGCAGATTGCGCAGCCTTGTCTGCGCCATCAGCAATTCGATATTGCCGCCCAGAACAGGCAGGGGCACGGTGCGCTCCATCACCACATTCTCTGCCTGAACCGCCATGTCGTAGCTCGCGGGGATCAGTTCTTCGATGTCGTTCAGCGAGGGACGGGCATGAAGCTGGAGGCGCCGTGCGGTGAGCGTTTCCGTCATGCCGCTTTCGCCGAGAA
>NZ_JBATWS010000163.1:0-10207 GCF_049672805.1 Parvibaculum sp. | reverse complement strand
TTCCAGCACATGGACCTTGCGATCCCAGAGGTTGCGATAGGTGATCTTCTCAAGGAAGGCGTTGTTCACATAAGGCTCCGCCGAGCCGGTGACGACGGCGAGCGGCTGGGATGCCGTTTCCGCAATCTCCCGCCCGTCAAGATCGCGCCCCTCTATGGCCGATTGCAGCATGAGCGGCCGGACGCGCCCGTCTGCGCGGAGTGAAGCGGCAAGCATCCAGGGCTCCATCGGCACGCCCTCACCAAGCCCGCCCCGAACCTGCGTGCGTGCATCTTCTTCCGTGAAGTCGGGCTTGAAGGTGAGCGCCATCGTGTCGGTCGGAAGAAAGGCTTCCGCCATATCTGGCCCGCCCGCGGGCGGTGTTCCCGTGATCCAGGCGGCAACCAGCCCCGGCCAGCGCACCATCATCTCCAGCGCCACATGGCCCCCAAGCGACCAGCCCATCACCACGGCGCGCTCCACCTTGAGCGCCTCGAGAAAGGCTATCGCCGCATCGGTAAAGCCGTGGATCGAATAGCTGGCGGCAGGGTCCGGGGCGTCAGAGCTTTGCCCGTGGCCCGGCAGATCAAAGGCTATGAAGCGGTGGCGCTTTGCCATCTCGCTTGAAAACTGGCGCCCGAACATCTCCTTGCAGGAGGAGTTCCCGTGGACAAAAAGCACCGGAAGCCCCTTGCCCGAACTCTCCACATAGGCAAGCCGCCCATGCGGCGTATCCGCAAACCCCTGATTCATCTCCCGCCCCCAAAAGTCTGGCTACATGACCACCAAAGTTGACATATGCGTCATTATTTTTTGCATCGCCCGACCCTTCCCCCTATAGTTCGCGCAGAGGAAACCGGCAGGGCCGGACGAAGGAGGAGCCATGACAAACACCATCACAACAAATATCACGGTGGATGCGGCCTACGAAGCGGTCGCTCCCGACGATTTCGCCGCAATGATGGAAGTGGATCGCTACGGCAAGCGCTCCACTGCCTTCGACAAGATCATCTCGGCGACGCATGACCATTTCTGGGACCCGCAGGACCCGAAATATGTCGATTTCTCTCAGCCCTTCGACATCGAGAACGAGTATCTGACGGACCCCGAGCAGAACACCGATCTCAAGACGGCTGTGGCTGACAAGCTGGACGAAAAGCAGAAGATCAAGCTCGTCAACATGGACGTGCAGTGGGCACTGTCCTCGATCCTTCACGGCGAAGCAGGCGCGCTCGCCCTTTCCGCAAGCCTCTGCCACATCCTGAAGGATCCGGGCGCGCAGGAATATGCCGCGAACCAGACCCGCGAAGAGGCCCGCCATGTGGCCGGCTTCTCCAACTACATCAAGGCGCGCTGGGGCAAGCCCGTGCCGGTTGGCCCCGCCCTCGGCAATGTTCTGACGGAACTCGTCAACTCGCCGCTCGTCTGGAAGAAGCTCGTCGGCATGCAGATGCTGGTTGAAGGCCTCGCAATGGGCGCCTTTGCCTCCTTCTACAAGTTTGGCCGCGACCCGCTGATGGTGAAGCTGATGCAGCTCACCATGACGGACGAAGCCTTCCACCATAAGTTCGGAAAGATCTGGGCAGACCGCACCATTCCGAACCTGAACGCAGAACAGCGTAACGCCATTGAGGATTGGGCCTGGGAAGTCTTCCAGGTGCTTCTCTTCAACCTCGGCAGCCCCGAGCAGAAGAAGCATATCTATGCCGCAGTCGGTCTCGACTGGGAGTGGGTGCAGGGCGCCTATATGGAAGCACTGACGGACAAGAACATCCGTGAGAGCATGCAGGAAAGCTCCAATATCTTCCGCGTGCTGATCAAGACGCTTCTCAAGGCCGGCATCATCACCGACCGCACCGCCATGAACTACGCCGCCTTCATCGACATGAAGGAACTCTATGGCGAAGGCGACCGCATGATCGGTGACGACATCGCCGAGGAAGGTATCCGCCTTCTGCGCGAACTCAACGGCCAGGGCAGCGGCGCCTACTCGCTCGACCGCATGTCGGCAGCCGAATAAGCAGGACCGGGATCGGGCCTGTCCCGGCTCTCCTCCTTCAAAAGAAAGGGCGGCTTCTTCGGGAGCCGCCCTTTTCCGTTTCCCTATGCGCGCATCAGCCCCTTGATGAGCCGGTCGAGCCCTGCCGCATAGATACTCCGCGCCGCTTGCGGGTCATCCGCCGCCGCAATGCCAAGTGCGGCCTGCTGAAGCGCACCGGAGAGAAGCTCGATCAGCGACGGCAATTCCTTCTCCCGGATCAGCCCCTCATCCGCGAGGTGGCGAAGCGCATGGTCGAGGAAGAGACGGGCAAGCGGGGCTTGCAGCGCCATCCAGTCCGCAAGACCGAGCACGGCCAGTCCTTCGATCAGCAACAGGTGCCTCACCTCCGGCTCTGCATAGATGCCGAGCAATACCCGCGCACCAACCTCCAGATCCTCCCGGTCATGGCCGATCTGCGCCATCGTCTCCTCATAAAGGCGCTGACCAATCTCCGGCAGCATCTCCTGAAGCACGGCGCGAAAGAGATCCCGCTTGTCAGCAAACTGGTGATAAAGCGCGCCGCGCGTGACGCCTGCCTCGCGGACGATTTCTTCCGTGCCGACTGCGGCATAGCCTCGCTCCGAGAAAAGACGACGCGCCGCCGCGATCAGCTTTTCGCGGTTCCGGGACGGCTTCTTGGCTGGGACTTTTCGTGACAATCCGTTCTCACTCACCAGTTTTCATACTGCTTGTATGAATCTCGCGACATTTGTATAAATCATACACGCTGTATGAGACCTTGCCCATGCGAGAGGATGAAGCAGATGGCACGTCCCGTTCCCTATTGGCTCTTCCTCTCTGTCCTCGCGGCAGAAGCCGCCCTTCTGGCGCTCTGCTTCTCCCTCCGGGGAACAGGCGCAGACGGCCTGCTCCACCTCGCCCGCTACACGGCGCGGCTCGCCTTTCTGATCTTCCTGCTCACCTTTGCAACAGGCGCGCTTGCCGCCCTCTCCCCTTCGGACGCAACGCGCTGGCTCCGGCGAAACCGCCGCTATCTCGGCCTCTCCTTCGCGCTCGCCCATTTCATCCATCTCGCCGCGCTGACAGGCTTCTTCATTGCGATTGCCGAAGTGCCCGACCTCGTCACCCTTGCGGGTGGCGGGCTTGCCTATGTCTTCGTCCTGCTGATGGCGCTCACTTCGAATGATGCGGCGCTACGCAGGCTCGGTCCGAAAAACTGGCGCCGCCTTCACCTCATCGGCGGCTGGTACATCTGGCTGATCTTCATGAACTCCTATGTCGACCGCATCCTGCGCGAGGCGCCGCCTGAGCCGCGCTGGATTTTCGTGGCGCTCGCATCTTTGGGACTTGGCGTTCTTGTGTTGCGCGTGGCGGCGTGGAAAAAGCGGCGGCAGAACACGCTCCTCCCCGCACAGTAAAACGCCCACGCAAACTTACGCTGCGTCAATGACACGCCGCGCACGCTCTGCACCGCTTGCGGATGACCGCTCCGCATTTCCCTGTATAGTATTCTCAAAAGAACTGGCTGCCCGTTCCTTGCGAGGCGGCACACGCGATCAGTCTGGGAGGACTTTCATGGCTTGGAATTTCGGGGACATCCTCGACGCTATTTCCCCTGTGCTGCCTCAGGATGCACCGGCCTTTGTGCATGGAGAGCGACGCATCACATGGGGCGAGGCAACAAAGCGCACCAACAATCTCGGCCGTGCGTTGATCGAGCGCGGTGCAAAGCCCGGCGACAAGGTTGCCTTCTATATGCGCAACCGGCCGGAATATGTCGAAACGCTCGCCGCCTGCTACAAGGCGCGTCTTACCCATGTGAATGTGAACTACCGCTACAAGCCGGACGAAGTCTTCTACATCTTCGACAATTCCGACGCGCAGACCGTTGTCTATGGCAGCGAGTTCCGCGAGGTGATCGAGGAAATCCGCCCGCGTCTCACCAAGGTTGAAACCTTCGTTGAGGTGAATGATGGCGGTGACGTCGCACCCTTCGCAGAGCGTTATGAAACGCTTGCCACCACGGGCAGCGGCGAACGGCTTGATATCAAGCGCTCGCCTGATGACATGCTCTTCATCTACACGGGCGGCACCACCGGTATGCCGAAAGGCGTGATGTGGACGCATAACGACATGCGCGAAGTGCAGCTTGCCGCACTTCGCCGCCTTGGCCCCGTGCCGGAAACGCTGGAAGCGCTTGTCGCCTCGATCAAGGAAGTCGGCCCCGCCGGTCCGATGATCCCCGCCTGCCCGCTGATGCATGGCACCGGGCTTCTCACCGCGAATGGAAACATGCTCTCGGGCGGCTGCATCGTCACGCTGGACAGCGTGTCGCTCGATCCGCATGAGCTTTGGGCTGCAGTTGATCGCAACAAGGTGCAGCAGGTCGCCATCGTGGGCGATGCCTTCGCGAAACCCATGCTCCGCGCATTAGAAGAGGCGCCGGGCAAATACGACCTCTCCTCCATCGCAACCATCATTTCCTCGGGCGTCATGTGGTCCACGGAAGTGAAGCGCGGTCTTCTGCAACACATGCCGAACGCCATCATGACGGACAGCTTCGGCGCGTCGGAAGCGGTTGGCCTTGGCTCCTCGCTGATGACGAAGGATGGCGAGATCGCGACTGCGAAGTTCCAGATCGGCGAACGCTGTCAGGTGTTCGATGAGAATGACGAGCCGGTCGTCCCCGGATCGGGCAAGCCCGGCTTCATCGCGCTCGGCGCGCCCATTCCGATCGGCTACTACAAGGACCCGGAAAAGAGCGCCAAGACCTTCAAGACGATCCGTGGCGTGCGCTATTCGATCCCCGGCGACTGGTGCCTAGTCGAACCCGATGGCACGCTGACGCTACTCGGCCGCGGCTCGGTCTGCATCAACACGGCGGGCGAAAAGGTCTACCCCGAAGAGGTCGAAGAGGTTCTGAAAACCCACCCGGCCATCGAAGATGCGCTCGTCATCGGCCTGCCCGACGAAAAATGGGGTCAGGCTGTCACCGGCGTCGTGAAGCTCAATGAGGGGGCGCAGTTCGACGAGGAAGAATTGCGCGCTCATGTCCGCAGCAAGCTCGCGGGCTACAAGACGCCGAAGCGCATCCTGATCGGCACCGTCCCCTTCCGCGCCCCGAACGGCAAGGCGGATTACAAGGGTGTGACAGAGTTTGCCAAGGCAGAACTTGGCGTCTCCTGAGCGAAAATGCTCCAATAAGCATCAAGGCCGGTCCTGAAATGGGCCGGCCTTTTCATTTCCGTTACGGAAAACCCGTTCGCCTGCCCTCATCCCGCTTTTCCCGAGGATGTCGGTTGCCTGACGGGGGGGGGCTGATATACTCTCGCCAACAATACCCTGATAAAGAGAAAAACATGGAAGCGCTTGAGAAATTCCGTCAGGTAACAAGCGCCTGGCTGGAGGAAAACTGCCCCCCCTCCATGCGGACCCCGATGCCGGAAGAGGAAACCGTCTGGGGTGGCCGCAATGCCAAATATCCGAACCCCGATTCCAAGCTCTGGCTGGACCGTATGGCATCGCGCGGCTGGACCGCGCCTACCTGGCCGAAGGAATATGGTGGCGGCGGGCTGACCAAGGAAGAAAACCTCGTGCTCCAGCAGGAACTGCGCCGCATCCGGGCGCGGCCTGCCCTTTCGAGCTTCGGCATCTGGATGCTCGGGCCGGCCCTTCTCGAATTCGCCAATGAAGAGCAGAAGAAAGAGCATTTGCCGAAAATCGTGCGCGGCGAAATCCGCTGGTGTCAGGGCTATTCCGAGCCGGGTGCCGGTTCCGACCTCGCCGGCCTTCAGACAAAATGCGAGGACAAGGGCGACCATTTCCTCGTCAACGGCCAGAAGATCTGGACCTCCTATGCCGACAAGGCTGACTGGATTTTCTGCCTCGTCCGCACCGACCCCACCAAGAAGCATGAAGGCATCAGCTTCCTGCTCTTCGACATGATGTCGCCCGGCGTGGAAGCACGCCCGATCACCATGATCTCTGGCGCATCACCCTTCTGTGAAACCTTCTTCACCGATGTGAAAGTGCCGAAGAAGAACCTCGTCGGTGAACTCAACAAGGGCTGGACCATTGCGAAGCGCCTGCTGCAGCATGAGCGCGAAATGATCTCCGGCATGGGCCTTGGCGGTGTCGGCGCAGGCGGCGGCATTGGCAGCCTGGAGCAGGTTGCAAAGGAATATTTCGGCGAAGTGAATGGCCGTATTGCGAGCCCCTCGCTGCGCGATCACATCACCCGCCAGAAGATGGACTCCAAGGCTTTCGCGCTCACGATGCAGCGCTCGGCTGAAGAGGCCAAGGCAGGTCAGGGGCCGGGTGCCGCAAGCTCCATCTTCAAATATTACGGCACGGAGCTGAACAAGCGTCGCTACGAACTGCTTCTTGAGCTGATGGGCACCAAGGCGCTCGGCTGGGAAGGTGACGGCTTCTCCGATGATGAACTGGGCATCACGCGCTCATGGCTCCGCTCGAAGGGTAACTCCATCGAAGGCGGCACCAGCGAAGTGCAGCTCAACGTCGTCTCGAAGCGCGTCCTCGGTCTTCCCGACGAATGATCCGGTCCATGCGGGGCGCGCGCTTGTGAAAGACGCCCCCGCCGCCCTTCCCATGTGAACAACAAGAAATTCGGAACGCCATGTCACTTGTATTGACCGAGGAGCAACAGCTTCTCCGCGACACCGCAACGCAGTTCTTTCAGGAGCGCCTGCCTGTCGCCAATCTGCGGAAACTCCGCGACACGAAAGATGCCACCGGCTTTGACCGTGCGGCCTGGAAGGAAATGACCGATCTCGGCTTTGCCGGCATCCTCATTTCCGAAAAATATGGCGGCACGGAATTCGGCCCCGTGGGCCTTGGCCTTGTGCTGGAACAGACTGGCCGCACGCTCGCCGCAACGCCGCTGGTATCGACCGTGCTTCTTTGCGGCTCGGCCGTGCAACTTGCAGGCAATGCAACGCAGCGCCAGGAAATCCTCTCCGCCATCGCGGCGGGAGAGCGCATCATGGCGCTGGCGCTTGAAGAAGGCCCGCACCATAACCCCACGCGCATCGCCACGCGCGCGGAAGCACAGGGCTCCTCCTATCGCCTCAACGGGTCCAAGACCTTTGTGCTGGATGGCCATGTCGCCGACCAGCTCATCGTGGTCGCGCGCACCAGCGGCGCAGATACGGACCGCTCGGGCGTGACGCTCTTCCTTGTCGATCCGAAGGCCGAAGGCGTGAAGATCACGCGCACGCTGATGGTGGACAGCCGCAACGCCGCCAATATCGAGTTCAACAATGTCACCGTTTCGGCGAGCGCCGTTCTCGGCTCCGTCGATGGGGGCAATGATGTGCTCGAACAGGTGCTCGATATCGGCCGCATCGGCCTTGCCGCCGAAATGCTCGGCCTGGTGCAGCAGACCTTCGACACCACGCTTGCCTATCTCAAGGAGCGCAAGCAGTTCGGCAAGGTGATCGGCTCCTTCCAGGCGCTGCAGAACCGCATGGCCAATCTCTTCGCGGAGATCGAGCTTTGCCGCTCCGTCGTGCTCGACGGGCTTTCCGCGCTGGAGCAGCGCCGTAATGACGTGCCGCAGATTGCGAGCATCGCCAAGGCGCGCCTCTCCGATATCGCCACCATCGTAACCAATGAAGGCCTGCAGATGCATGGCGGCATGGGCATGACGGACCAGTTCGATGTGGGCCTCTTCATGAAGCGCGCCCGCGTTGCGGCTGCGACCTTCGGCGATGGCAATTTCCATCGCGAGCGCTACGCGACCCTCGAAGGGTATTGAGGCAATTCTGGTGAGGGGAAATCGCTTGTGGAGCATTCGGACGGCGCTTGTTGCGCTCGTCATTGCCTTGATGCCGGTTTCCCCCGCCGCTGCCCATCCGCATGTCTGGATAGACATGCAGACGGAATTGCAGTTCGACGCCGAAGGCCGCCTCGCCTCCATCGGCATCCTCTGGATATTCGACGAGTTCTATTCCGCCTTCGCGCTTGAAGGCGCGGAGAAAACGGCTGACGGCTATGACGAGGAACTGCTCGCCGGCCTCGCCGCAATCAATCTCGAAAACCTTGCCGAGTGGGACTACTTCACCGAAGTCACCACGAGCGGTCAACCTGTCGCCCTTGGCGCGGCGCGTGACGGCAAATCGACATGGGATGAGGCCTCAGGCCGCCTCTCGCTTTCCTTCACCGTTCCGCTTGAGACGCCGCTGCAGCTTGAGAGCGCACCGGCAGAACTGCGCATATTCGACCCGACCTATTACATCTCGATCGACTATCTGAAAGACAACCCGGTGCGCCAGACCGGTGCGATGCCCGCAGGCTGCACTGTTGAACGCCGCACGCCGGATGTCGAGAATGTCTGGCTCAGCCTGCCGGAATCGGCCTTCACTGATCCCTCATCGCAGCTCGGTGCGCATTTTGCCACCATCGTCAGGGTTGCCTGCCCGCCTGCGCCATGATGAAGAAAGCCCGCATCTTCGTCCCGGCGCTGTTGCTGCCTCTCGCACTCTCTGCAACTGCCGTGCTGGCGCAAAGCCCCTTCGCCGTTCCCGGGAGCGATGCGCCTGCCGAGCTTGCGGAGCCGGGCTTCTTCTCCGGCCTGCTGCGCTACATCATGGCCATGCAGCAGGAATACTACCGCGCCATGGCAAGCGCGCTGCGCGCCGTGAACCTGCAGCAATCCGCAAGCGCCATGTGGGGGCTTGTCTCGATCTCCTTCCTTTACGGTGTTTTCCATGCAGCCGGTCCGGGGCATGGCAAGATCGTCGTGACGTCCTATCTGCTCGCCGATGAGCGCGAGGTGAAACGCGGTATCGTCCTCGCCTTCCTCTCGGCCTTTGCGCAAGCGCTGACTGCCATTGCAGTTGTCGGCATTCTCGCCGTGCTGCTCGGCCTCTCAAGCCGGGCAACAGCAAGCACGCTCCCGATCATCGAACGGGCAAGCTTCATCCTGATTGCGGGTGTCGGCGTTTGGCTGATCTGGCGCACGCTGCGCCGCAAGGAGCATTCCCATCACGATCATGCACATGGTCACGACCACCATTGCCACGACCATGACCATGCTCATATGCCCGGCCCCGCAGAAATCCGCGAAGCCGCCACGCGCGGCTGGAAGGGCATGGCGGCCATCATCGCCTCGATCGGCCTCCGGCCATGCAGCGGCGCGATACTGGTGCTGCTTTTCGCGCTGACGCAGGGTGCCTTCACCATTGGCGCCCTGTCCGCCTTCGCCATGTCGGTCGGCACCGCAATCACCGTATCCGCCCTCGCCATCCTGACCGTTTTTTCCAAGAACATGGCACTGCGCCTTGCCGGACAGGTGGACAGCCGGCGCTCCCGCCGGATTGAAAAGATGCTCCGAATTGGCGGCGGGGCCCTTCTTGTGGTTATGGGCCTTGTCCTTTTCGCAGGCTCCCTTACGGCACCGGCGCAACCCCTCTTCTGATCGCACCCTGCCTATCGACAAGCCCCGCCCCCCGCCCCATACTGCGCGCAACGCCGGAGACCCGGCATCATGCTGAATGAAATGAGCTAGAGAGACCGATGGCCGACGAGACGAAAACCAGCGACCTGCCCGAACGCATCACCGTTCTTGCTCGGGATTTCACCCCCGCCGCGATGGAATTCCACCGCCGGAACATGAGCGAAAAGGGATATCGCATGGAAGGCCAGATTGTTCAGCGCAAGTTCCAGATGATCGAAGGCATGGGCGCACCGAAGGATCTGTTCGATGGCGAACTTTTCTACGCCGTCACCTTCGTGCGCAAGAATATCGACAACTGAACGCCACCACGCGCGATAACCAGCCGAAGCGACACCGGACACACGACAAAAGTTGTTTGACTCGGTGTCGCTAATCCTGTTGGGTTGCAACGCAATCTATCTTTGGGCTGCGTTGCCCTCCGGGCCTTTCAAGACTCCCCAGAAACAGGTTGTAAACAGCCGCGCGATGGGCGCGCGGTCAATCTCGCGCGCCAGCGCGGCAGGAGACTCTCGAAATGGCTACAGGTACGGTGAAGTGGTTCAACACGCAGAAGGGTTACGGCTTTATTCAGCCCTCAGACGGCGGCCGTGACGTATTCGTGCATATCAGCGCGGTTGAACGCGCTGGCCTGAGCTCGCTCAATGAAGGCCAGACGATCAATTACGAACTCGTGACGGAACGCGGCAAGACATCGGCTGCGAACCTCACGGTCGCGTAACACACGCTGCTGTCGCAGACATTTGAAGGCC
>NZ_JBATWS010000162.1:0-6888 GCF_049672805.1 Parvibaculum sp. | reverse complement strand
CTTTTCGGCATGGCGCAGATTCCGGTACTCACGAAACATGCGCTGCGCGACGACCCGAGCGCCGATTAAAGCTCCCTGTCTTTCGTTTCCGGCACGAAGAGAATGCCGATGATGAAGGTCATCGCGGCAATCGCAATCGGATACCAGAGGCCGGAATAGAGATTGCCCGTTGCCGCCACAATGGCGAAGGAGACGGTCGGCAGGAAGCCGCCGAACCAGCCATTGCCGATGTGGTAGGGCAGCGACAGAGATGTGTAGCGGATGCGGGTCGGGAAGAGTTCAACCAGCATCGCCGCAATCGGCCCGTAAACCATCGTCACATAAAGCACGAGCACGAAGAGCAGCAGCACCACCATCGGATAGTTGATCGTATCCGGGTGGGCGTGGAGATAGCCTGCCTCTTCCACTGCATGGCGGAGCGCCGCATTGAACCGTTCACGCCGCGCGCCATCTGCATCTTCTTCCGCATTGAAGGACGCAAGCACCACTTCGCCAATGCGCACTTCCGCAACCGTGCCCGGCTCCGCCGCTATATTGCTGTAGGGAATGCCGCGCTGCGCAAGCGCCGACTTCGCCACATCGCAGGATGAGGTGAAGGCCGCTGTGCCGACCGGATTGAACTGAAATGAACATTCCGCCGGATCGGCAATCACCACCACGGGCGAATATGTCTGCGCAGCCTCAAGCTGCGGATTGGCGTAATGGGTGAGCGCCGAAAAGATCGGGAAATAGGTGAGTATCGCAAGCAGGCAGCCCGCCATGATGATCGGTTTGCGGCCGATCCTGTCCGACAAGGCGCCGAAAACGACAAAGAAAGGCACACCAAGAAGAAGGGCTGCACCCACAAGCAGGCTCGCCGTCTGCCCGTCCACCTTCAGCACCTGGGTGAGGAAGAAGAGCGAATAGAACTGGCCCGTGTACCAGATGACGGCCTGACCGGCGGTGAGGCCAAACAGCGCGATCAGCACCAGCTTCATGTTGCGCCACTCGCCGAAGCTTTCCTTGAGCGGCGCCTTGGAGAGCGTGCCCTCCTCCTTCATCTTCTGGAAAAGCGGGGACTCATTGAGCTTGAGCCTGATCCAGACCGAAATGCCGAGCAGGACGATGGAAAGCAGGAAGGGAATGCGCCAGCCCCAGTCCTCGAAGCTTTCCTTGTCCATCATCAGGCGGCAGCCAAGAATGACAAGAAGCGAGAGGAAGAGACCGAGCGTTGCCGTTGTCTGGATCCATGCCGTATAGGCACCGCGCTTCCGCTTCGGCGCGTGCTCCGCAACATAAATCGCTGCACCGCCATATTCACCACCCAGCGCAAGGCCCTGCGCAAGCCGCAGCACGATGAGGATTGCAGGCGCCGCAAAGCCGATTGCCGCATAATTGGGCAGCAGCCCGACAATGAAGGTCGAAAGCCCCATGATGAGGATGGTGACAAGAAAGGTGTATTTCCGCCCCACCAGATCACCGAGCCTTCCGAACACCACGGCACCGAAAGGCCGCACGGCAAACCCCGCCGCAAAGGCGAGCAGCGCAAAGATGAAACCCGCTGTCGGGTTTACGCCGGAGAAGAACTGCACGGAGATGATCGCGGCCAGCGATCCATAGAGGTAAAAATCATACCATTCGAAAACGGTACCGAGTGACGAGGCGAAGATGACCCGCCTCTCCTCCGTCGTCATGCGTTGCGCCGCGCCCTCTTCCATCCGCGTTCCCCCAATTATTCGGATGAGAGAAAATGACGAAAAACCGGGCCGCTCGCTACCCCTTCCGCATGATTTTCCGCCAGTCAGCTGGCAGGCGGGCCGCTCAGAGGAAAGAAGTTGCCATTCTCCCCGTCCGGGTTTGTGAACGGCGCTATGACACTGTCATTCATCACGGAACGGAATTGTGTGAGTGCCCAATAGACGCTCGGGAAGGCAAGCTCGCTCCAGGGAATGTCTTCCCAGGCGAAAAGCCCGACCTCCAGGCTTTCCTCACCCGCCGAGAAAACCGGCTCGGCGAGCGTCGCGCGATACATGATCTGCACCTGCGCGATGCGCGGGATATTGTAGATCGCGAGAAGATCACGCACCGTAATATCCGCATTGGCCTCTTCGCGCGCTTCGCGCCGCGCCCCATCCTCGGTCGTCTCGCCCTGTTCCATGAAACCGGCCGGCAAGGTCCAGAAACCGCGCCTTGGCTCAATCGCGCGGCGGCAAAGAAGGAACTTATCGCCATAGGTCACGACAGAACCGACAACGATCTTCGGATTTACGTAATTGATGAAGCCGCAGCGGTCGCAGATATCGCGCGGGAGACTGTCTCCCGTTGGCACGCGCCGCGAAAAGGTGACTTCTGCTTCAGCGCCCGCCTCCCGGGGCATGGGTACGGCAGGCATTTTCTTGTGTGTGTCTGACATAGTTCTTTTTTATCTGGTCTTGGTTGGTCCGCCCACGGAGATACGCCTGCCTCTCGTGAATGTTTATTTTCCACACGGAGTTTAGGGCAAATGTCCGGGCACAGACCTATCGGCGGCTCTCACCACACTTTTTTAAAGTTTGCTTCTTGCAAGCAAGGTAGATACGGGTGCATATGATGATAAAGCGCCCGAGGTCTGACGGCCACAGAAACGCCTCGAACATGCGCGAGAATATTTCCCCCGAGGGAGCACTGTCGCAAGGACACCACCCCAGTAGCGGTCCCGGCCGGGGCCGGATTACGCCAAAGGACAGAACGAATGGCACCCAGGAAACCGACCGGAAGTTTTGATCTGGAAAACTCGTTGAGCCATTTGCTGCGCCGCGCGCAGCAATTTGCGCATGAGCAGTTTGTTCAGCAGATGGGCACGAGCACACTCACACCGCGCCAGTTCATCGTGCTGTTTGCCGTGGAAGAAGAAGAAGGTCTGAGCCAGACCGATCTCGTGAACCGCACCGGCATTGACCGCTCGACGCTTGCCGACATGATCAGCCGCATGATCAAGAACGGCCTTCTTGCCCGCAAGCGCACCACCGAAGATGCGCGCGCCAATTCCGTGCGCCTCACCGCTGCCGGCCGCCGCGCGCTGAAGAGCGCAATGCCGAAGGCGCTTGCCGCCGAACAGGCGCTGCTCGATGTGCTGTCGAAAAGCGCACAAAGCGATTTGATCAAGGCACTCAGCCAGCTCAACGCGGCGATCGAGAGCAGGAAGTCCACCGAGGAAGAGGCACCGAAGGCACCTGCAAAGCGCGCCGCGCGCAAGCCCGCTGCGAAGAAGCCTGCTGCTCGCCGTCAGAAGAAAAGCTGATCGGAACCGGAAATGAGCGTGGCGGCGCCTCAGCGCGCCGCCCGCAACGCCGGCAAAAGCTGGTCGGCAATCGCATCGGGCGTCAGCGGCCCGACATGCTTCAGGGCAATCCGCCCGTTTTTATCAATGACATAGGTTTCCGGTACGCCATAGACACCCCAGTCTATCGCGGTCCGCCCCGTTGCATCCTTGCCGATCCGCTCAAACGGATTGCCAAGCTCGGCAAGGAAGCGGCGCGCCGCGGCCGGATCATCCTTGTAATTGATGCCATGAAGCGGCACGCCCGCCACATTGGCGAGCTCCACCAGAAGCGGCATCTCGGTGCGGCAAGGCACACACCACGACGCCCAGACATTCACGATGGCAGGACTTCCCTGCCCGAAATCCGCGCTTGAAAGGCCCGGCCTGTCCAGCCCGTCCACCGGCGGCAGCTCGAACTCCGGCACATAGCGCCCGATCAGCGCGGAAGGAACTTCCGAAGGATCGCTACCGCGAAAGATGGCCGCATAGAAAACGCCCGCGAGCAGCAGAAAGACGATAACGGGCAGAACCGCCACAAGCCGGAAACGCGAATTCACTGTCTCTCCTCATTCTTCCGGTTTTCCTGTTGCGGCGCAGAGGCTGCCCGGCGTACGCGACCGCCGGAGAGCACTTCAAGCTGTTCCACCAGCCCCTTCTGCATCCGGTAATCGCGCAGGCTCCACCAGATCACCGCCAGAATGACGGCGGCGGAAAGCCCGTAAGACGCCCAGACATAAGAGGCATAGCCGCCCATATGAAAAAACTCGGCCACCGGCTCAGCCCTCCCCTGCAGACGCGGCGCGCGCAAGCCGCAGATTACGCACACGGCGGCGCAGAATCTCGGCGCGCATCTTCACCAGATGCAGCGTGATGAAAAGCAGCGTAAAGCCGACCGCCATCAACCCCAGCGGCAGCAGCATGGAAGGCGCAATGGTCGGCCCGTCGATGCGGAAAACGGAAGCAGGCTGATGCAGCGTGTTCCACCAGACAACCGAATAGCGGATGACCGGAATATTGATCGCGCCTGCAAGCGCGAGCACGGCGGCCGCACGCGCCGCGCGCAGCGGATCTTCGATCGTTGCCCAGAGCGCCATATATCCGAGATAGAGAAAAAGCAGGATGAGCACGGATGTCATCCGCGCATCCCATTCCCACCATGTGCCCCACATGGGCTTGCCCCAGAGCGAACCCGTGGCAAGCGCAAGAAAGGTGAAAGCCGCGCCAAGCGGTGCGGCGGATTTCGCCGCAACATCGGCAAGCGGATGGCGGAAGATAAGCGCCACCGCTGACGCCACCGCCATGACCGAATAGCCGAACATCGAAAGCCAGGCAGAAGGTACATGCACATACATGATGCGCACCGTCTCGCTCTGCTGATAATCGGGTGGTGAATTGAAAAGCGCGTACCAGAGGCCGACCGCAATCACCAGCGCGCTCAATATCCATAAAGGCATGAGAAGCCGCGCCGAGAGCGCCATGAAGCGCGCCGGATTGGCATAGGCATGGAACTTTTGCGCGGCGGTCGGGCTGCTCATGCGTGCCATTTAGCGCGGCCTTCCGGTAGAGGGCAAGGCACGGCGGCGGGCATATCGCCGCGCCGGCGGGAGATTATGACCCCTCATCGCAGATTTGCCCGCAAGGCGGCAGCCGCCCCAAAGGGGCCGATGACAAGGCTTCCAAGCGTGATCGCCCCGAGCAGAAGAAGGGCCTGCCTTCCCGCCTCGCCTTCAAATCCGGCGGAGGCTGCCGAGGCCGCCCCGACGCCGAAAATCAGCACCGGAATATAGAAGGGCAGCACCAGCAGCGAGGCGAGAAGCCCGCCCCGGCGGATGCCGACCGTGAGCGCGGCACCAACAGCCCCGATGAAGCTGAGGGCGGGCGTGCCAACCAGCATGGCAAGGATAAGAGAGGGCATGGTTTCGGGCGGCAGGCTCAGCAACAGACCGAGAACGGGTGCTGCAATCACAAGCGGCAACCCTGTCACCAGCCAATGCGCAAGCGACTTCGCCACCGCCACAAGCTCAAGCGGCAGCGGCCCGGCAGAGAGAAGGTCGAGAGACCCGTCCTCACTATCCGCCTGAAAGAGACGATCAAGCGTGAGCAATGCCGCAAGCAGCAGCGCCACCCAGAGCATGCCGGGTGCGAGCCGCTCCAGCATGGGCCGGTCCGGCCCGACGCCAAGCGGCACGATGGCAACCACGACAAGAAAGAAGAAGGCGGCCATGCCGCCCCCGCCGCCCACACCGGCAGCGAGCCTGATATCGCGCAAAAGAAGGGCGAAGAAGGCGCGGCTCATGCAGAAACCCCCGCACCAAGCCGCAATTCCTGCGCGCGCTCAAGACCGAGATCGAGATGCGTTGCCGCAACGATGATACCGCCGCCGCGCAAATGCGTGTTCATAAGGCTTTGCAGCCGCTCGACGCTTGCCTTGTCGAGCGCAACGCTTGGCTCATCAAGCAGCCAGAGCGGGCGCGGCACCGCGACAAGCCGCGCAAGGGCAAGCCGCCGCTTCTGCCCGGCAGAGAGATAGGCAACCGGCAGATCGGCAAGCGAGCCAAGCGCCACCGCTTCCAGCGCCGGATCGATCAGCGCCCTCTCTCCTTCAAGATAGGCCACATGAAAGCGAAGCGTTTCGATGACACTCATGGAAGGCTTCAGCGCATCGAGATGGCCGACATAATGGGATTGCTCGGCAATGCTGCGCTCTCCATCGCCGCCCTTGAGAAGAAGATTGCCCTCGGGAATGTCGAGAAGCCCCGCGATCTGACGCAGCAGGCTCGACTTGCCCGACCCGTTCGGCCCCGTCAGCACAAGCGCTGTGCCCGCCGCGACCTCGAAGGAAAGCCCTTCGAAGACAAGCCGCCCGCCACGCAGGCAGGTAAGGTCACATGCGATGAGGCGGAGGTCAGATGTCGTCAAAGCGCCCGCCCCTGCCCTTGCCGGACGCAAAACGCGCCGCCCCTTTCAGCGTTTCGCCGGATGCGAGCACCTTGCGCCCATGGTCGAACTCATTGGCAAGCGCGCGGTCGTAGGGCAGATCCCATTGCTCATAAGCCGACATACGGTCATGACGGAGGCAAAGCTGCGGGAAACGCGCAATCTCCTGTGCGAGCTTCTCCGCTTCCTCGCGCCCCTTGCCTTTCGGGACGACGCGGTTGGCAAGCCCGATCTGCAAGGCTTCCGCCGCATCAACCGCGCGGCCTGTCAGGATCAGGTCCATGGCGCGCGAATGGCCGATCAGGCGCGGCAGACGCACCGTGCCGCCATCAATCAGCGGCACACCCCAGCGGCGGCAGAAAACACCCATGACTGCGTCTTCTTCCACCACGCGCATGTCGCACCAGAGCGCAAGCTCAAGCCCGCCCGCAACAGCATGGCCCGAAATGGCGGCAATCACCGGCTTGTTGAGAATCATTCGCGATGGCCCCATCGGCCCGTCCGTTGCGAGGCGATGGAACCCGGCACCCGTTGCGGGGGGCACGGAGCGATTACCCTTTCCGCTTGCAACCGCCTTGAGATCGGCGCCCGCGCAAAACGTGCCGCCTTCGCCCGCAAAGACGGCAACCAGCGCATCCTCATCCTGCTCGAAAGCAAGAAAGGCATCGACC
>NZ_JBATWS010000161.1:0-13878 GCF_049672805.1 Parvibaculum sp. | reverse complement strand
ACCCGGCCCCATACCCATTTCAAGCATTCGAGCGAGCCCATGAAGATTAACGGCAACGAAATCCGTCCCGGCAACGTCATCGAGCATGAAGGAAGCCTCTGGGCTGCGGTGAAAGTGCAGCATGTGAAGCCCGGCAAGGGCGGCGCCTTCGCACAGGTCGAACTCAAGAACCTGGTCGATGGCCGCAAGCTGAACGAGCGGTTCCGTTCCGCTGAAACCGTTGAGCGCGTGCGGCTTGAGCAGAAGGACTACCAGTATCTCTACGAGTCGGAAGGGATGCTGACCTTCATGGACAACGAGACCTATGAGCAGATCGAGCTTGCCCGTGACTGGGTGGGTGAGCGCGCCGCCTTCCTGCAGGATGGCATGAAGGTGACGGTGGAAAGCCATGAGGGCAAGCCGCTCGGCATCTCGCTTCCCGATCAGGTGGTGCTCGAAGTCACGGAAACAGAACCCACCGTGAAGGGCCAGACGGCAGCAAGCTCCTACAAGCCTGCCATGCTGGAAAATGGCGTGCGCGTGATGGTGCCGCCTTTCATCACGGTCGGCGAAAAGATCGTCGTCGATACGAACGAAGTCACCTATCTGCGCCGCGCTGATTGACGGCAAGACGAGCACCATGTCCCGCCACACCCCTTCGATGAGCCTCATGGTTGCCGCTGCTCGCAAGGCAGCGCGCGGCCTGCAACGCGATTTCGGCGAAGTCGAACAGCTTCAGGTTTCTCTGAAAGGCCCGGCAAACTTCGTGTCTGCCGCGGACCGCAAGGCCGAAAAGGTTCTCTTTCAGGAACTCTCCAAGGGCCGGCCGGGCTATGGCTTCCTCATGGAAGAGGGTGGCGAGATCGAAGGTGCCGACAAGTCGCACCGCTGGATCATCGACCCGCTGGACGGCACCACGAACTTCCTTCACGGCATCCCGATGTTCGCGATTTCGATCGCGCTCGAACGTGAGGGCCAGCTTGTGGCGGGCCTCGTCTATAATCCGATCTCGGATGAAATGTTCATCGCCGAGAAGGGTCAGGGCGCCTTTCTGAATGATCGCCGTCTGCGTGTCTCCGCACGCCGCGAGCTTGCGCAGGCAGTCGTCGCCACGGGCATTCCCCATATCGGCCGCCCCGGTCATGACCGCTTTGCAAAAGAGCTTGGCGTCGTCATGAACGAGGTTGCAGGCGTGCGCCGCATGGGGGCTGCTTCGCTGGACCTCGCCTATGTCGCCGCAGGCCGCTTCGATGCCTATTGGGAAGCGGGCCTCGCCCCCTGGGACATGGCGGCAGGCATCGTCATCGTGCGGGAAGCGGGCGGCTTCGTCTCCGGCTTCGATGGCCGCGACACGATGCTCGCCACGGGCAACATCATTGCCGGCAACGACATCCTCTCGCACAAGCTTGGCGATGTGCTGAAGAAGGCCCACAGGTCCGCCTGAGCCGCCTCCGGCCCGGCGCAAGCCCCAATTCCGCCTGATTCCGACCCTAGACGCATCATGCGCGAAGGCCTGTTCCATGAGAGCGAACATGCCTAGACTGAGCGTCAACACCGCTTCGCGGTGCGTCACGGATATCGGAATGATCCTTTCGCGAGAGAACTTCGTCCGCCTCCCTTCTCCCGGCATCCTGCTGCTTGTCGCGCTCGCCTTCGCCTTTTTCGGCATGGATGCGACAAAGGCAGCTGAAGCCCCGCTAGCCCCGCCGAAGCCTGCTCTCGCCCGCCTCATCTTCAATGGCACGGAAACCACGCTTGGCCGCACCGCGCGCGAGCAGATCGATGCCATCTCGGCGGAATTTGCCCATCGCAGCGGACGGCTCGAAGTCCGCGCCTATGCGGGCGCACCCAATGACAATTCTTCGGCCGCAAGGCGGCTTGCCCTTCGCCGGGCGCTGAATGTGCGGCGCGAACTCATCAGCAAAGGTATTGTCGCAGAGCGCATTCATGTGCGTGCATTGGGCGGTGTCCGCGACAGCGGCCCGCAGGAACGCGTCGATATCACCCTCTTTGGCGGCTGAGCGTCAGAAAACCAAGGGAACGGAAACGACTCATGGCAAAGGCAGAAAAGGAAGGCGTCGGTCTTTCCCAGCCCCGCATCTATCTGACACGGATGGTGCTCTTCATTCTTCTTGCGAGCTTCATCGCAGCCATTCTCTTTCCCCAGATCAAAACGGCCTTCTTCACCAATCCGGGGCTGAACGGCCTCATTCTGGGCGTGCTCATTCTCGGCGCTCTCTATGCGCTGCGGCAGGTCATCTGGCTCGGACCGGAAGTGCGCTGGGTCAATGAGTTCCGCCGCGCGGATCCCGGCCTTGTCGTACCGCCGCCACCGCGCCTTCTGGCCCCGATGGCCACCATGCTTGGCGCACGCAAGGGGAAAATGCAGCTCAACGCCTCTTCGATGCGCTCGATCCTTGATTCTCTCGGCTCTCGCCTTGATGAGCAGCGGGAAATCTCGCGCTACATGATCGGCCTTCTGATCTTTCTCGGCCTTCTCGGCACCTTCTGGGGCCTGCTCACCACCATCAGTTCGGTGGCCGGCACAATTCAGGGGCTGAATGTCGGCGGCGCTGATCCGGCCTCCGTCCTCACAGACCTCAAGGCCGGTCTTGATGGCCCGCTGCGCGGCATGGGCACCGCCTTCTCCTCCTCGCTGTTCGGCCTTGCCGGTTCGCTCATCCTCGGCTTTCTCGACCTGCAGGCAGGGCAGGCGCAGAACCGTTTTTACAATGAATTGGAAGAATGGCTTTCGACCGTCACCAATCTCGCGGGCGATGATCCCTATGCGCCGGGAATGCTTGGCGAAACGGCACGGCGCCTGCGCAATATCGAGCAGGCTCTGGCCTCCACCGAAAGCGCCAACGCATCGCTCATGGCGCTGACAGGCCAGATCGCCGCGCTGACCGAGCAGATGCAGAATGAGCAGCACCTCATCCGGCAACTTGCCGAGAACCAGCAGAGCCTGAAGCCGCTGCTGCAAGACCTCACCCGCATTCTGAACAATCGGAGCTGAGGCAATGGCGTTGTCGGGCAGACGCATCAGGGGCCGCGCACCAAGCGCGGATTACTGGCCGGGTTTCGTTGATGCCCTGTCGAGCCTGTTGCTCGTGCTCATTTTCCTGCTCACCATTTTCGTTATCACGCAGGTCTTTCTCAGTCAGGTCGTCTCCGACAAGGACTCCGCGCTTGATGCGTTGAACAGCCAGATTGCCGAACTCGTGAACCAGCTTGCTCTGGAGCGCCGCGAAAAGGCGGATCTGCAGGCAACAATCCTCTCGTTGCAGGATTCGCTTGCCTCTGCGACCGCCGAACAGAGCCGCCTTGCAGCACTTGTGGGAGAAAGCGAAGGTGCCGGCGCGCGCATTGCAGAACTTGAAAGTGCCCTGTCGGATGAAAAACGCGTCTCCAATGAAGCGCTCGCTCAGGTCGAACTTCTTAACCAGCAGATATCCGCTCTCCGCCGCCAGCTTGCGACATTGGAAGCAGCGCTTGAAGCTGCCGAGCAAAAGGACCGCGAACAGCAAGTCCAGATCGCCGATCTCGGTCGCCGCCTCAACGCGGCACTGGCGCAGAAGGTGCAGGAACTCGCGCGCTACCGGTCAGAGTTCTTCGGAAGGCTGCGCACCATCTTGGGCGACAGGCAGGATATCGAGATTGTCGGTGACCGCTTTGCCATGCAGTCCGAAATCTTCTTCGCCTCCGGTTCAGCCGACATTGCGCCGGAAGGAAAGCAGCAGCTCGACAAGATCGCTGTCGCCATCCGCGAAATTGCCGCCGAGATACCGGATGATATTCCGTGGGTGCTGCGCGTCGATGGTCACACCGACCGCAACCCGATCTCGACGCCGCAATTCCCCTCGAATTGGTATCTCTCCAGCGCGCGCGCCATTGCCGTGGTGAATTATCTCACCGAGCGCGGCGTGCCGGAGGACAGGCTGGTCGCGGCAGGCTTCGGCCAGTTCCACCCGCCGACCGAGGGAACAAGCGCCGATGACAACCGCCGCAACCGGCGCATCGAGTTCAAGCTGACAGAGCGCTGATCAGTAGGACCGCAGTTCCCTGGACTGGCTGCAAACCAGCACTTCCGGTTCGAACACCTGCCCGAGCAGCATCACATCGCCATAGCCTGCGGCAACGCTGATGCCCGAAATCTCTTCACCGAAATTGAGATAGATCGTGCCTGCGCGCTTTTCTTTCGGCTCAAGACGCACGACCTGGCTCGGCGAATGCTTTTCCGGATCGGAAGCATGAGAAAGGAAAGCGATGATATTGGGATGCGCGCCGATCAGCAGCGTCCCGTCCGGCTGAATGTCGATATTATCAACGCCCGTGCCCAGCCTCACCGCACCCTGCAACAGCAGCTTGCCTGTCTCGATATCACGCTCATAGATGTAAACGCTCATGCCGAGCGCCGACGCAACATAAACGAGGCGGCCATCCTCGCTCACATTGATGCCATTTGCATAGAGAACCTTGTCGGCAACGACATCCGCCTTCTCACCATCGAAATAGACAATGGTGGAATTGCGCATCAATGTGAAATCGCCGAGAAGCTGCCCGAGAGGATTGCGCGTACCGTGATCATTGGTGGCGTAGAAACTCTCCGGCCCGACCGCAACCACATCATTGAGCGAAATGAAAGCGTCGGATGTCACGCTGTGAACATGCGTGAGGGTGCCATCTTCCTCAATGTCGAAAATCTCGACAGTCTCCGGGCCGCCTGCCGGATGGTTGACCGCAAAGAGGCGGTTCACACCATTTTCGTCCTTGTAGAGACTGATGCCATGCGGGCGGAAACGCGCCGGCACATTCGGCGTGACGGGACGAAGCGACCAGTCCTCCTGCGGCTCGGAAAGATCGATCACATAAATGCCGCCGCGAATGGCATCCGACCCCGGCGCGCCTGCGCTGACGGCGCGGCGATCATAGCCCGAGATGAAAGCGAGCTTGCGCTCATGGTCGATCTGAATGTCCTCAGGGCCGGGCACCGCCGGAATGGCGCGGCAGGTTGCGGCAATTTCCTGCCTGATGCCTGTGAAGTAGCCGGCTGCGGAAAGAAACCGCCAGCCAAGAACACTCACGATGACGACAAGCGCCAGCGCAACGAAACCTGCGATTGTGAGATGCTTCCTCGACATGGCTTTCCCCTGATGAAACGTCAATTATCGCTGCCATCGGCAAATTGCAGCCGGGCGAGCCGCGCGTAAAGGCCACCCTGCCCGATCAGTTCTTCATGCGTACCGGAAGCTACCACGCACCCCTCTTCCATCACGACAATGCGATCAGCCTTGAGCACGGTTGCCAGCCTGTGCGCGATGACAAGCGTGGTGCGATCCTTCATTAGCCCTTCAAGGGCCTGCTGAACAAGCGTTTCGCTTTCGGCATCAAGCGCGCTTGTCGCTTCATCGAGAAGCAGAACAGGCGCTTCACGCAGAATGGCGCGCGCAATGGCAATGCGCTGGCGCTGGCCGCCGGAAAGCATGATGCCCCGCTCACCCACCTGTGTGTCATAGCCCTGCGGCAACTGCATGATGAAGTCATCGATCCGCGCTGCACGGGCGGCGGCGCGCACGTCCTCAAAGCTTGCCTCGGGGCGGCCATAGCGGATGTTTTCGGCGACGCTCATGCCGAACACGACAACTTCCTGCGGTACGAGGGCAAACCGCCCGCGAAGCGCCTGCGGATCGACATTGCGCACATCAACGCCATCGAGAAGAACGCGTCCCCCCTGCGGATCATAGAAGCGCAGCAAAAGCTGGAAGACCGTGCTCTTGCCTGCCCCCGAAGGGCCGACCAGCGCCACCGTCTCGCCGGGGCGAACGGTGAGCGAAAAACCATCCAGCGCGGAAACACCGGGACGCGCGGGATAGGAGAAGGTGACATTCTCGAATGTCACCTCGCCGCGCGGCGCAGGCAGGATTGCCGGATGCGCCGGTGCTGCAATCTCCGGCACGATGCCGAGCAGTTCCATCAGCCGCTCTGTCGCGCCCGCTGCCATCTGCATGTCGCCCCAGATCTCGGAAAGCGCCGCAAGCGCCGAGGCCGCAAAGACCGCATAGAGAATGAACTCGAAAAGCGCGCCGCCGCTCATCGTTCCCGCAAGCACGGCATTAGCGCCCACCCAGAGCACGCCGACAATGCTTGAAAGGCCGAAGAAGAAGACAAGCGCCGTCAACACAGCCCGCGCAAGAATGCGTGCCCGCGACATTTCGAATGTCTGTTCCACATGGCTGGCAAAGCGCGCACGGTCTATCGCCTCATGCGTGAAGGCCTGCACGATCTGGATCGCGTTGAGGCTCTCCGTGCCGAAAGCACTCGTATCGGCAAGCCTGTCCTGCGCCGAGCGCGACAGGCGCCGCACCCAGCGCCCGAACAGGATAAGCGGCAGCAGGATCGCCGGAATGGCAAGCAGCACGAGACCCGAAAGATAGGGGCTCGTTGCCACCATCATCGTCGCCGCACCGACAAAGAGGAAAAGATTGCGAAGCGCGATCGAAGCGGAGGAACCAACAACCGTTTTGATGAGGGTAGTGTCTGCGGTGAGCCGCGACAGCACCTCGCCCGTGCGCGTCAGCTCAAAGAAGGCGGGCGACAGCGACAGCACATGTGAATAGACGGCAGCGCGCAGATCAGCCACGACGCGCTCGCCGAGCCAGCTCACAAAATAGAAACGGCAGGCGCTCGCAACGCCCAGCACCAGCGCCACGGTAATGAGCGCAAGGAAATACTGGTCAACGAAGGCCGCATTGTTCTGGTCAAAGCCATGATCGACAAGGCGTCGGCTTGCCATGGGAATGGCAAGCGTGGCGAGCGTGGCGCCAATCAGTGAAACAAAGGCGAGCACCACCATCGCGCGATAGCGGGTGAGATAGGGCACGAGCTGCAGCAGCGGGCGAACACCCTTCCCCGGTGGCCGTCGCTGCGCCTCTTCCTCGATGGCCTCGACGGCCGGATTGGATGTATCGCTCATGCCGCTCCGCCGGTCTGGCGTTGATCGGGACGTGGCCCCATGGCTCCCATGCGCCGGAGAATGAGGGCGCGCGGCAGGTATAGCAATCGCGGCCTTGGCGGGGCAACGCCAAGGGCGAGGCCCGGCTGCGGCATCTTCACCGCCCTGCGTGAGAACCGCCCTTGCAACCCTTCCCCGCCTTGGTTATAAGCCCCCATTCCGGCAGCGCTGAAGGGCTTTCGATAAGGCTGTTTCTGCGCGCCAAAACGCGACACAAGGGGCGGAAGGCCGCCCCGCCTCGGAAAGGCGCAAGCCATGAAGAAAGATATCCATCCGGACTACCACTTCATCACGGTCCAGATGAACGATGGAACGACCTTCAAGACCCGTTCGACCTATGGTTCGGAGGGCGACACGCTCGTTCTCGACATCGACCCGACCACGCACCCGGCCTGGACGGGCGGTGGCCAGCAGATCGTTGACCGTGGCGGTCGTGTGAGCCGCTTCAACAAGAAGTTCGGCTTCATCAAGTAAGACCGGAATATCGAGACAAAAGGAAAGCCCCGCCAGAGCGGGGCTTTCCTGTTTTCGGAGGGGAGATCAGGCTTATTCGGGGCGGTTCTTCCGGCGACCGAATTCGCGGCGCTGGTCCGAAAAATCCATGGCGAGATGCTCGCGGAAGAAAGCCTCCACGCGGCGGAACGATTCGGTCAGAGGATGCGGTGCCGGCGCCACGGGCCCCGTCATGCGAAGCCGCGTATCAAGCCGCTCCACCCGCGCATAAAGCCGCTCGGAGCGCGCAATCAGCTCCTGAAGCCGCTCCGGCAGCGCCTCGGCCCCCTCAAAGCGCGGCTGGCGCGCGATTTCCTTGGTGGCGAGGCGGTATTTCTCCGAATTCGCTTCCTCCACGGTCATCTCGCCCTCATGCACGGCCTTGCGCACCAAAAGCCAGGAGGCAACCTGCATCAGCCTTGTGGTGAGGCGCATGCTCTCGCCCGCATAGGCAAGCGAGGCTTCCCGGGGCAGTCCCCGCGCGGCTTCCCGCCCCGGGCCGTCCAGATAGGCGGAAGTTTCCTCGACGAGCTGCATCCCTTCCGCATAAGTCCGCTGAAACAGGCCCGACGCCATGAAGTCCGCAAGCGATACGCATTCAGCACTCGCGAAAACGACGTCGTCACTGTCCCTGTTCTCAAAGCCACTCATGAAAGCTCCCCATCCCAACAACGCCGGCGGCTCACGGCCCAAACCGGCACACCTGTGGAGAGGAGGATCAAATCCCGTGCCATAACCCGGCGCACGGGAATGGCACAGGCCGCCCGGGGCAGCCCGAAACAAAAAAGAGCCGCGGAAAAACCGCGGCTCAAGTTCTAACAGGGAGGCGTCAAACAGAGTGGATAGGAGCCACTCAGAAATCCAGAAAACTGGATTACGCAAGGTCACCCTAGCGCCATCATTTCTAACAGGAAGTTAATCTTGTGGCAATTTGACGCAGCGCACACATCTACTGGAAAAAGCCCCGTTTTTACTGATTCGCTTGGGAAAAATCATTTATTCCAATGGATTAGGGTAAAATCGTCACTTCTTGAAAAAGGCTTCTGCGGCTGAGCGCGAGCCTCTCTTCTTTTCCAGCTGATCGCGAATTCGGGCAATTTCCGCTTCGAGCGCAGTGATTCGTTGGTTTAGCTCCTCAATCCCGAGAAGGCTCAGATCCTCTCTGGCGAGCGCCGCCAGCGCTTCCCCGCGCCGCTGTCTCGGTTCGAGATCATCCGCATTCATGATGCCCTCCTGCATGGCTCGTCAGGTCCGGTTGCCAGTCTGGAGGCAGCCCGCTAGACCTGCAACTGCTGCTGCCCTCCCCTGAACCAGAGGTGCCGATATGACCCAGACCCTGCCCGCAACGATGAAAGCCATCAAGATCCGCAAGCCCGGCGGCCCGGAGGTGCTGGAACTCGGGGAGCTGGCGCGGCCCGAACCCGGTCCCGGCGAAATCCTCATCCGGGTGAGTGCGGCGGGCGTGAACCGTCCCGACACATTTCAGCGCATGGGGCTCTACCCGCCTCCGCCCGGCGCGCCGGAGACGCCGGGTCTTGAAGTTGCGGGCGAAGTGGTGGCGACCGGCCCCGGCGTGACGCGCTGGAAGGCAGGCGACCGTGTCTGCGCGCTGGTGGGCGGGGGTGGCTATGCCGAATTTTGTCTCGCTCATGAAGCCCATGCGCTGCCCGTGCCCAAAGGCTTGAGTGAGATTGAGGCTGCAGGCCTTCCCGAAACCGTCTTCACCGTCTGGACCAATGTGTTCGAGCGCGGCGCGCTGAAGCCAGGCGAGACCTTTCTCGTTCATGGCGGCACAAGCGGCATCGGCACAACCGCCATTCAGCTTGCTCTTGCCTTTGGCGCGCGCGTGATTGCGACCGCAGGCTCTGCCGACAAATGCGCAACCTGCGTGAAGCTCGGCGCGGAAGCGATCAACTACCGCGATCAAGATTTCGTTGCAGAAGTGATGAAGCTCACTGACCAACGCGGTGTCGATGTCATTCTCGACATGGTGGGTGGCGATTATATCCAGCGCAATATCAGCATCGCCGCTCCGGACGGACGCATCGTCTCCATCGCCTTCCTGCGCGGACCGAAGGCGGAAGTGAACTTCATGCCTGTCATGGCGAAACGATTGACGCTGACAGGCTCAACGCTCCGTCCACGCAGCAATGAAGAGAAGGCAGCGCTTGCGCGCGCCATTGAAGCCAATGTCTGGCCGCTCATCGAGACGGGACGCGTGAAGCCGATCATCGATACAACCTTCCCTCTCGCCGATGCCGCAAAGGCCCATGCGCTGATGGAAAGCAGCAGCCATATAGGAAAGATCGTCCTTACTGTGTGAGTGGACAGGCTCACAACTTCCCCTGTTTCGGAACTTTTCTTCGCCCCACGGATAATTACGGGTGACAGCGGCGCGCGCGGCAACCCTCGCACAAAGCCGCTCTGAAAAAGATTCCGAACCGAAAGGGAATGACGATGGTCACCACACGGCGCAATTTCATCGGTTATGCGGCTGCTCTGACGGCGATGAGCTCTCTCGCGCTCGCAGCCCCGGCCTATGCCGACACCGCAGAAGAGCTGAACAGCCAGGCCGCCATGGCGCTCGAAAATCTCTACAGCACCAATCCCGTCGCCAAGAACATTTCGGAAGAAGCTGAGGCCGTTCTCATCTTCCCGAATATTGTGAAGGCGGGTCTCGTCTTCGGCGGTGCCTATGGCGAAGGTGTGCTGCAGGAGGATGGCAAGGTCGTTGACTATTACAACTCCGTCACCGGCTCCTGGGGCCTGCAGGCCGGTGCCCAGTCCTACGGCTATGCGGTTTTCCTGATGAATGACGAGGCGGTGGACTATATCCGCGAGACGGATGGCTGGGAGATCGGCGTTGGCCCGACCGTGGTCGTCGTTGACGAAGGCGCGGCCAAGAATCTCTCCACCTCCACCCTCAAGGACGATGCCTATGCTTTCGTCTTCAACCAGCAGGGTCTGATGGCCGGTGTGAGCATCGAAGGCTCCAAGATCACGAAGATCAACCGCTAATTTTATCCGATACCGCGTTGAAAGGGCTGGAATTCCCGGATTCCGGCCCTTTTGGCCATCTGCACGCCAATTTTCTTTATTCTGTCATTCCCGCTTTCAATGACTGCCTTTTCCTCTTATATAACGGCCATATCCAATCATTGATGGAAGCAAGCGGTTTATCCGGAAAGCCCCGGGTGGATCAGAGGAACTGACATGGCACAACCCCTTATGCCCAAGGCGACGGCCGTCTGGCTCGTCGAAAACACCTCGCTCACCTTTGAACAGGTCGCGGAATTCTGCGGTCTCCACGTTCTTGAGGTGAAAGGCATTGCGGATGGCGACGTGGCGCAGGGCATCAAGGGCATGGACCCTGTGGCGTCCGGCCAGCTTACCCGTGCCGAAATCGAGCGCTGCCAGAACGACCCGGATGCGCGGCTTCAGGTTTCCGAGAGCAAGTACAAGCTGCCCCCCATCGCGCCCCGCAAGGGCCCGCGCTACACGCCCGTGTCGCGTCGTCAGGACCGCCCCGACGCCATCGCCTGGCTGCTGCGCTATCACCCGGAACTGACCGACGCGCAGATCTCCAAGCTTGTCGGCACGACCAAGCCGACCATCCAGTCAATCCGTGACCGAAGCCATTGGAACTCTGCGAATATCAAGCCGGTTGACCCCGTCACGCTCGGCCTCTGCTCGCAGATCGAACTCGACACCCTCGTCCAGAAGGCGGCCCGCAAGCTGGAGCGCGAGCGCAAGAAGGCAGCGAAGGAAGCAGGTATCTCCGAGACGCTGCTGCCCGCAAGCGAGACCATTGCGCCAGAACCCGTCGAAGAGCCGCAGGAGGAGTTCGCCGACGAGCGCGACGAGAAGAAGACCTATGATGCCGACAGCGTCTTCGCGAAGCTCAAGGATGTGAAGATCGAGGAAGATGACGAGTAATCGTCGCTTCTGACCGGATAAAGAGGCGCGGGACAGTTCCCGCGCCTTTTTTCATTCCTCCACCCGCTTCGCGAGCGGCAGCGATGTGTAATTGAGCGCAAGGCGCCCGCCATCCGCATAGATGGTCTGGCCAGTCATATAGCTTGCTGCATCTGAGGCGAGAAAGACGGCAAGCCCCGCAATCTCGTCAGGCTCGCCGAGACGGCGGAGCGGCGTGCGCGACAGGATCATTTCCTGCGCCTTCTTGTCCACCACTGCACCCGCCATGGCGGTGCGGATGGTGCCCGGACCAATGGCGTTCACGCGGATGCCATAAGGCGCGAGCGACAGCGCCATTGCCGCTGTGAGCTGCTTGATGCCGCCCTTGGAGGCAGAATAAGCCGCCTGTCCCGGCAGCGACACAACCGCATTGATGGACGACATGTTGATGATCGCACCGGGCGCACCGCCCGCCTCGACCTGCGCCACCATTTGCTGCGCCACGGCCTGCCCGACGAGAAAATGCCCCTTGAGGTTCACGCGAATGACGCGGTCGAACTCTTCCTCCTCCAGCGTGAGGAAGTCTCCGTTTTCCGAAACAACGCCTGCATTATTGACGAGGATATCAACACGCTCGAACGCATCCGTCGCCGCGCAAACAAGATTGCGCACATCAAGCCGTTCCGCGACATCGCAATAGCGGAAAATGGCCTTGCCGCCTCCCGACACAATATCGGCGGCAGCTTCCTCCCCCTGTTCTTCGTCAATATCGGCAAGCACGATTTTCGCCCCCGCCTGCGCATAGCCCCGCGCAATGGCGCGCCCGATGCCATTTGCAGCACCTGTGACAATCGCAACCTTGCCGCTCAATTGACCGCCGAGTGTCATGTGATGCTCCTTCAGAACAGCGCGTGTCCCCCGGGGTTTTCGCCCAGGGAATCACAAGACGCTATTTCTTCACCAAGCCGTTTTCCGAAAGGCGCTCCGTGATCTCGTCAAGGATCGCCGGATCATCAATCGTTGCAGGCGTTGTCCATTCTTCACCATCGGCGATCTTGCGCATCGTGCCGCGCAAAATCTTGCCCGAGCGTGTCTTGGGCAGCCGCTTCACAACCATCGCCGTCTTGAAAGCGGCGACAGGACCGATCCGGTCGCGGATCAGTTGCACGGCATCCGCCTCGATCTCCGCTGCCTCGCGGTTTACCCCCGCATTGAGCACGAGAAAACCGATCGGCACCTGCCCCTTCAGACGGTCTGCAATGCCGATCACGGCACATTCCGCCACATCGGGATGCTCGGCGAGCACTTCTTCCATACCGCCCGTTGAAAGACGGTGCCCGGCGACATTGATGATGTCATCCGTGCGGCTCATCACATAGAGATAGCCATCTTCATCGAGATAGCCCGCATCCGCCGTCTTGTAATAGCCCGGGAACTCGGCGAGATAGCTGTCGCGGAAGCCCTGCTCATTTTCCCACAGCGTCGGCAGGCAGCCCGGCGGCAGCGGCAGCTTCACCACAATGGCGCCGGTCGTATTCGGCCCGACCTGCTTTCCTGCCTCATCGACAACATGGATTTCGTAGCCCGGCAGCGGCACGGTGGGAGAGCCATATTTCACCGGCAGGCGCTCAATGCCCATCGGGTTTGAAACCATCGGCCAGCCTGTTTCCGTCTGCCACCAATGATCGATCACCGGGCGGCCGGACAGCGCCTTCTCCGCCCACTGGATCGTGTCCGGGTCCGCGCGTTCGCCCGCAAGGTAAAGCACCTCGAACTTCGACAAATCATATTTGCCGACAAGCTCCGCCTTCGGATCTTCCTTGCGAATGGCGCGGAAAGCAGTGGGTGCGGTGAACAGCGCCTTCACGCCATGATCGGCTATCACGCGCCAGAAGGTACCCGCATCCGGCGTGCCGACCGGCTTGCCCTCAAACAGGATCGTCGTGCAGCCATGAAAGAGCGGCGCATAGACGATATAGCTGTGACCAACCACCCAGCCGACATCGGACGCTGCCCAGAACACTTCACCGGGATTGATGTCATAGACATTCCTCATCGACCATTTGAGCGCCACCATATGCCCGCCATTGTCGCGGACAACGCCTTTCGGCTTGCCGGTGGTACCGGATGTGTAGAGCACATAAAGCGGATCGGTTGCGGCAACCGGCACGCACTCAGGTTTCGTCCCTGCAGCCCGGGCCTTGTCAACTTCATCCAGCCAGTCGAAGTCACGCCCCCCGATCAGCGGCGCCACCTCTGCCTCGCGCTGAAGCACGATGCAAGCGGACACTTTATGCGCACTCATCTCGATCGCCTTGTCGATCAGCGGCTTGTAGGCAACCACGCGACCGGGTTCGAGACCGCAGGAAGCAGAGACAATGAGCTTCGGTTTCGCATCATCAATGCGCGTCGCAAGCTCCTTCGCCGCGAAGCCGCCAAAGACGACGGAATGGATCGCACCCAGTCGCGCGCAGGCAAGC
>NZ_JBATWS010000160.1:0-4058 GCF_049672805.1 Parvibaculum sp. | reverse complement strand
GCCGCAGACGGCACAAAGAGGCAGTGCTCGCGCTTCGGCACACGGGCGGGGCAGACCGGGCGGCAGTAGATGCCCGTACTCGTGACACAGACGAAGAAGCGCCCGTCAAACCGCGCATCCTTTGCGCCCAGCGCCCGGTAGCAGCGCTCCGGATCAAGCGGGGCGGCAGGCGACATGCCTTCCGGGAGCGATGTGTCGATGATGTTCATGGGGTGAAGTCTAGGACGGGCGCGCCTTTTCCGCTCGCCAAAATCGGACATGGCCGTCACCGCTTTCCATGACGCCGCCGTCATCGAAAGAAACGAGCCTCTCACGTGATTGTGCAGTTTAAGTCCGCGTTTCCCGCTGATACGCTTTCGCCCGCAATACAGCGCAAGATGATCCGGGTGGGGGAGCCGGCCGGAGAATCATTCGGGAGGAACAGAATGACAGACAGGGCTGGCGCCACACCGGGCGCCGTGGGCGGGTTTGCGTCTCCGCAGGGCTTCACCCCTGCCTATCGCAATTACGCGCTATTCGTGCTGATGCTGGGCTACACGGCGAATTACGTGGACCGGCAGATACTTGCCATCCTGCTTGAGCCGATCAAACAGGATCTCGGTGTCAGCGATACGCAGCTCGGTTTTCTCTCCGGCATCACCTTCGCGATTTTCTACGCAACTCTGGGCGTGCCCATCGCTATGCTTGCCGACCGTGCAAACCGCCGCAACATAGTGGCAGCGGCGATTGCGATCTTCTCCACCATGACCGCGCTTTGCGGATTTGTGACGAGCTTTATTCAGCTCACCCTTGCGCGCATCGGCGTCGGTATCGGCGAAGCAGGCTCAAGCCCGCCCTCGCACTCCATGATCTCCGACATGTTCCCGCCGGAAAAGCGCGCCGCTGCCATGGGCATTTATTCGCTCGGCATCAATATCGGCATTCTGGTCGGCTTCCTGCTCGGTGGCTGGGTAAGTCAGTGGTATGGCTGGCGCGCGGCCTTCCTCATCGTCGGTGTGCCGGGCATTCTGATTGCACTTCTCGTGCGCTTTACGCTGAAAGAGCCGCAGCGCGGCCATGCCGATGGCATCACGGCGCAGGCTTCCGCAGTAGCTCCGAAATTCGGTGAAGTGTGGAAACTTCTCTGGGCGCAGCGCTCCTTCCGCCATCTCGCTTTTGGCTGCGCCATGGCCGCCTTTGCCGGCTATGCCGGTGTGACATGGATCCCCGCCTTCCTCATGCGCTCCTATGCAATGAGCCCCGGCGAGATCGGAACATGGCTTGCGCTCATTATCGGCTTTGTCGGCGGTGCGGGCACCTATGCGGCGGGCTGGCTGGCTGACCGTTATGGCAAGCGTGACGTGCGCTGGAACATGTGGGTCGTCGCGATCATCATGTTCGTCTGCTTCCCCTTTTCTGTCGGCTTGTATCTGATGGCCGACAAATATTGGGCGCTGGTTTTCTTCGTCGTTCCGGCTTTTGCGGGCGCGGCCTATATCGGGCCGAGTCTTGCGATGACGCAGGCCCTTGTCACGCTGCGGATGCGTGCCGTCGCCTCCGCACTTCTCTTCCTCATCCTGAACCTGATCGGCATGGGCCTCGGGCCGCAGGTAGTGGGCCTTATCAGCGATCTTTACACGCCCGCTTACGGGCAGGAGTCGCTGCGCTATGCGCTGCTCACCGTCATGGTGGTGTGGCCATGGGCGGGGATTCATTTCATCCTCGCCGCGCGCACGCTGAAGGACGATCTGGAAAAAGTGAAAACTCACCTTGGCTGAGTGGCGGCACCGCCAAAAAAACAAACCCCGGTAAGGATTTCTCCTTTCCGGGGTTTGCCGTCTGACGATCTGCGAGGATCGGTCGTAAGACTTAGAAGTTGAACTGCGTGCGCAGCGCAACGGCCTGATGGCCGAAATCGAGCTGGGCAGCACCGCGATCATCAACATCCACATCGACATAGTTGAGCATGAAGCGGAGATTGTTGTTCACGTACCAGTTGACGCCAGCAGTCATGATACGCTGTTCGCCACCGAAGATGCCATTGGCAGTATCGTTGAGATCGGCCTGGCTGTAACGCGCTGCGATTTCCCACGCACCGGCACCGCCACCACCGAAGCCGAACGGATTGGCCGGCTTCACGCCGGAATAGGCGGCCTTCCTGATGTCATAGCGATAGGACTCGCCGCTGAGGATCCATGAGGCCTGCAGATACCAGGCATCGAAATCCACATCGCTGCCAGCAAGGCGGCTTACATCGTAGCGGTAGTACTCGCCCTGTGCGCGGAAGGGGCCGTAGTTCACGGCGAGTTCCGGACCATAGACGGTAACCGTATCGGCCTGCCCGGCAAGGTTCGCATCAATATAGCGGTCGGCATCAACGCGCAGTTCCGGGCGGTCGCGGAAGCGCATATTGTCGCCCGGCAGGTTGAAGGAGTGTGAGCCCGATGCGCCGATATGCACGTTCACGCCTTCCTTCGGCGAGGTCGCATAGGCGAGGCGACCAACGACGTTGGACGCATCATAGTCGTCCTGACCGGTGCCAGCGCCAGCAGAGCCCATCGTGTAATAGGCCGCGCCGAAAAGATTGTCATTATTGTAGGTGCCTCCCGCCGTCATGCGCGCTTCGCCTGCCGCCGGAGAAATGGCGAGGTTCACCGCAGTCGCACGTTCGATGAAGGTGATGTCGTTCGACGAGGTCGAGTCATCAAGCGTCATTTTCGGCTTCGTCGCACCGAAGATGAGGTTCACACCGTCAATGCCTTTGTAGGTGAGGGCGGCTTCATAGAGACGCGCATTCGATTCCGTGCCGCTGTCACCGAAGTTGAATTCGATGTTGTAGCCGAAATCCTTGGCAAAGGTGCCGTTGAAGCCGAGACGCGCGCGGCGGAAGTTCGCGTTGCCGCGCGGCGCATCCGCATTACCGGTCGCGGCGATCATGTTGGTCTTGTCGGTATCGCTCATGCTGTAGCCGCCAACATCAAGATGGGCGCGGCCGGTGATACCGAAGGTGAAATTGCCGTCAGCCGACTTGAAGACGGGACGGCCATCTTTCAGCGACACTTCAACGTCGCTTTTGCGTTCTTCGAGCGACTTGATGGCTGTGCCGTGCTGGATCTGTACATCGTCAACTTTCCGCTGCAATGCTTCGATCTGCGCCTTGAGAGCGTCAAGCTCGGCCTGGCTGGTGCTGGCAGCAAGCGAGGGAGCCGCAAATATGGTGGCCGCGCCGAGTGCCGTGCCGGCGAGCAGAATGTTTCTCAACGTCATCTGGACGTCTCCGTGTTCAATGAAAGAGCTTCTGTTGCAGGATCGGCGACGCGACACACGCCGCGAGCACCCCCATGGCGATGGCAAGTAACAGGCGTGTATGACAGTTCGGCCCCAGATTTGTGACGGCCAGATGACACCGCCGCACTGTGGCGCGGTTGCATCGTGGCAGGCGGGACGGGCGGGAAGGGGTGCGGCCTCGCCGCAAAGGCTCAGATGAGCGGCGGCAGCGTTACAGTGACGATGCCATTTTCCTCATTCACGTCCATCTTCGCGCGAAGCTGGCGAATGAGGCCGCGGAAAAGCTTGATATGGCTTTCATCAGGGCTGTTTTCCATCAGACCGGCAAGAACAGGCCGATCCACCGCCATGGTGAGAATGGAACCGCCCTCAGGATTCGGCAGAAGCTCGAAGTCGAAGCGCGTGCCGGAATAGTCATTCGGCGATGCCTGAGCCGCCACCTCGGCGATCAGTTCCGTCACAAGGAAGGCGAGTGTCAGCGCCGCATCAGGCAGCGCAAATATCTGTGTCGGGCAGCGCATGGTTATGATGGGGCTGCCCCATTCGTTCGAGAATTGCTGCTCGCTCGACTGACACAGATCCCGAAGCAATGTGCACAGATCAATCGAGCGGAAATCATCGCCCTGATAGAAGGCGGTATGCACAATGCCGAGCGCATTCAGGCGGCGCTGCACATCAAGAAAGATGGTCGCCTGTTCCGGCGTGCGCGCCCGGCGGCTGTGCAGGCTGAGCAGGCTGTTCATCACCTGCAGATTGTTGCGCACGCGTTGATTGATCTCGCGCACCAGCGC
>NZ_JBATWS010000159.1:0-2096 GCF_049672805.1 Parvibaculum sp. | reverse complement strand
CGGTAGAAACAGCCCCCGGCAAATTCCTCATCCATGCCCTGACAGCAGATTTTGCTGGCCCTGAAGGCTTTGAGGACATGGCACGGCGCGTGGCCGCGGTGGAGAAGCGCTGAAATGGCGATATTCCTCGCAATAACGGCAGCCCTTTTCGTCTCCGTCATGATGGTGATGGTGCGCATCTTCGGCGGGCCGACGCTTTATGACCGTATCCTCGCGGTAAACAGCTTCGGCACTCTCACCGTGCTCATCCTCAGCGCGCTTGGCTTCGTCACGGGACGGCCAGACTTCCTCGATATTGCGATGCTCTACGCGCTGATCAATTTCATCGGCACCATCGCCATTCTCAAATTCTTCCGCTACCGGAGCTTCGGTGCGCCGCGCAATCCGGAGGAGGAAAGCTGATGGACAGCGCCCTTCTCGACCTCGCCCTTGATATTGCGAGCATCATCGCCTTCACGGCCGGCGGCGCCTTCATTCTGGCAGGCAGCTTCGGCATGATCCGCCTGCCGGATGTCTGGTCGCGCTTTCATGCAGCCGGTGTCATCGACGCCCTCGGCGCCGAACTGGTGCTGACCGGCATGATGTTCCAGACGGGTCTGACGCAGACAACGCTGAAGCTAGCGCTTATCGCGCTCTTCCTCTTTGTCACCAGCCCCGTTGCAAGCCATGCGGTCGCCAATGCCGCCTTCATCGCCGGGCTGCGTCCCCTCCGCCTTCAGCGCAATGAGACCGCATCCGTCATTGGCGAAAATGCCGGGAAGGAGGCGCAGAAGTGACTCCCGATCTCATCGGCATCGCCATTGTGGATGTGGTGTTCTTCACCCTGCTCGGCGTCACCGCCCTTGCCATTGCGCGCGTGCGTCACCTTTTCACGACGGTGATTCTGGCAGGCGTGTTCAGCCTGCTTTCAGCAGGGCTCTTCGTCACGCTGGATGCGATGGACGTTGCCTTCACCGAAGCGGCTGTGGGCGCGGGCATCTCGACCGTTCTCATGCTGGCGACGCTCGCGCTCACCCCGCGCGAGGAAAAAAAGCCCGCCCATTCGGCCTTCCTGCCGCTGCTCGTCTGCCTCGTGACGGGTGCCGCCCTCATCTATGGCACGCTCGACATGCCGCCCTTCGGCGCGCCGAATAATCCGATCCACACCCATGTGGCACCTGACTATCTCCAGCGCACGCCTGTCGAGATCGGTATTCCGAACATCGTCTCTGCCGTTCTCGCTTCCTATCGCGGTTTCGACACGCTGGGCGAAGCCTTTGTCATTTTCACCGCCATGATCGCCGTTCTACTGCTGCTCGGAACAACGGGGCGCAAGCGCAGCGCCGTCAATGACAAGGGAAAGGAGTAACCGCATGGAACATCACTCCATTCTCCGCGTCGTCTCAAAGTTGCTGATCCCGCCGATCCTCGTCTATGCGCTTTATGTGCAGTTCCACGGCGACTACAGCCCCGGTGGCGGCTTTCAGGCAGGCGTCGTCTTCTCTTCTGCCTTCATTCTCTATTCGCTGCTTCACGGCATTGATGCGCTGACGAAAATCGTGCCGCCCCGCCTGCTGCATGTCTGCGCGGCGTTGGGCGTACTCATCTATGCGGGCACGGGCTTTGCGACCATGCTGCTCGGCGAGCCCTTTCTCAGCTATTACGCACTCGCCGAACACCCGCAGCACGCGCAGGAATGGGGCATCCTCATTGTCGAGTTCGGTGTCGGCGTCACCGTCGCCTCTGTCATGCTGTCGCTCTTCATCGCCGTTGCGAGCCACACCCCCAAACTCGACGACAAGGACTGGTGATGCCTGAGTTCGATCTCCGGTTTGTGCTCGGACACTATAATTACTGGATGTTCGTCATCCTGATGATGACGGGCCTCTACATCACGGTGAGCCGTGGCAACCTCATCAAAAAGGTCATCGGCCTGAACATCTTTCAGGCCGCCGTCTTCATGCTCTACATCTCCATGGGCAAGATCACGGGCGGCACCGCGCCCGTTCTGATCGAAGACCCTGACGCGGTCTATTCAAACGCCCTGCCCCATGTCCTCATTCTGACCGCCATTGTGGTCGGCATCGCAACAACGGCTGTTGCCCTCGCGCTCATCC
>NZ_JBATWS010000158.1:0-3505 GCF_049672805.1 Parvibaculum sp. | reverse complement strand
AGCTCGCGGAACATCGGATAATATTCCGGGAAGTCCTTGATGAGATGGCGCGCGAGCAGCGCGAGGTCGCGCGCGGTCGTGACAGGGTCGGGATGCGGCCAGCCGGTCGAGTTCACGAAATGGGAATTGTTGAGGCCGAGCTTCTTCGCCCGCTCGTTCATCGCTTCCGCAAAGGCGCTCTCGGAACCTGCAAGCGCTTCGGCGGTCGAAATGCAGGCATCATTGCCTGACTGCACGATAATGCCGCGCAGAATGGCGTGAACCGGCACATAGGAATTGAGATCCGCAAACATGGTGGAGGAGCCGGACGCCGCCCCGCCCGCGCGCCACGCATATTCGCTGATGCGGAACTCGTCATCCATCGAGACGGTGCCTTCGCGCAGCGCATTGAACAGCATCTCCAGCGTCATGAGCTTGCTCATGCTCGCCGGATACATCTCCTCATCGACATTCTTGCCCCAGAGAACGGTACCTGTGTCGTAATCCATCAAAATGGCATACTCGGCCGCCGTCTCCATCGCGGATGCCGCGCGTGGCATAACCACGGCAAAGGCGAGCAACACGAGGAAGAAGGCCGGAGCAAGCGTCTTGCGTATCATGGCGGGGGCCGATGCTTTCTTTCTAGAGGTTACGGTCAGTCTGAGGCCAACAAGCAGGCCATATCAATCAATGACGATGCGCGCACTCTTATGGCCATGTGCGATCACGCTCTGGAGCGAACTGTCGGCGGCGGGCACATCGCTCAACGGGCCAACGCGGACGCGATAGAAGGGCGTACCGTCAACAGTTGTTGTATGGATTTCGACGCGGCCAACACCTGCAAGCTGCTGGCGAACGCTTTCGGCATTCTGAAGGTTCTGGAACGAACCGGCCTGCACATAAATATTGCCGGGGCCGGTCACTGGCACCTGCTGCACCGTGGGCGTGGGCTGAGGCGCGGGCGCAGCATTGTCGGGAATGGGAGCCATGGCGGAGGTATCAGGCGGTGGCGGCGCAGAGACGGCACCTGCAGGGGCCGCAAGCACCGCGGTTGAAACCGTCGCAACGCTCGTAACAGGCGCGGCAGCAGCAACCTTTCTTTCCTCGGCGGGCGTTTCAACGCGCGGCGCAACAAAAGTTTCGGCAACGGCGGTGCCGTCCCCTATCCCGCCATCAAGCGGCGCACGACCGATATATTGCACGCGCACCTTTGCCGTGCCCTTTTGCACGAATCCCAGCTCTTCCGCTGCCTTGCGCGACAAGTCGATCTCGCGGCCTGCCGCAAAAGGCCCGCGATCATTGATACGGACGATGACAGAGCGGCCATTCTCGAGATTGGTCACCCGAGCCAGCACCGGCATGGGCAGCGTCGGATGCGCGGCCGTCATCTGGTGCTGATCGAAAATCTCGCCATTCGCCGTCATCTTTCCGTGGAACTGCGGCCCGTACCAGGAGGCGATGCCGGTTGCGTCATATTTCTCGTTCTCGGCGGGGTAATACCAGATGCCGTTGATCTGATAGGGGTTGCCGACCTTGTAATAACCGCCACCCTGCTTCAGCGGCGTACCGGCCTTTGGCGCTTCGCTGCTGGTGCTACAGGCGGCCAGTGCAAGGAAAAGCGGCAGGACAAGCGTACGCGAAAATCCGCGCGACACGACGCGGCGGCGGATGCTTCCTGCAGACTGAGAGTTCATCGGAAAAAACCCCGGTTCGTGGTCACCAGCCGCCCGGCAGGCAGACGAATCACCCCGCGAACACACCTGAATCCTTATAATCAGCGCCGCTTTTCACGGCAAGGCGCGCCGCCCTGACGTTATAGTCGTGAGCCGCAGCATCGCCTTGCATCACCTCACGGTGTATCAGGAGTGAGAAGCCTTGCGAAGATTCCTCATTTTGTGAGCGTCCGCCAGTGAACGAAATGTCATCCGCCCGCCCGGAACCCCTCTCCCTCACATCGGCCCTTGTCCGGCTCACGCGGGAAAAGCCGGTCACGCAAGCCGATCTCGACATGGCGGCGCTCTTCACGCTGGACGCGCTGGCAAACAGCCTTGCCGGGCGTAACTCGGCACCGGGCCGCATTCTGCTCAAATGGTTTGACGGCAACAGCGCCGCCAATGTCGCGCCGGATCCCGGCCGCATGGCTTTCCTGCTGGGTGGCCTCTGCCACATTCTGGAAACAGATGATCTGCACCGCGAGTCCGTCGTGCATCCAGGCTGCGTTGTCGTGCCTGCTGCCTATGCGCTCGCCGCAAAGTATGGCAAGGGCGGGCGTGAGTTGCTCACCGCCATTCTGCATGGCTTTGAAGCGGCCGCCCGCGTCGGCATGGCGGTTGGTCCTGAGCATTACCGCATCTGGCATAACACCGCGACTTGCGGCCCCTTCGGCGCGGCAATGGCAGCCGCCGCCCTGCTCGACCTTGACGACGAAGCGGCGATAAACGCGCTCGGCAATGCGGGGAGCCAGTCCTCCGGCCTCTGGCAGTTCCTCGAAACAGGCGCGATGACGAAGCACCTCCATGCGGGCCATGCGGCGGAAGCAGGCGTGCGCGCGGGCGAGCTTGCAGCGCTCGGCTTCACCGGCCCGGCGCGCATTCTTGAAGGAGAAAAAGGTTTCTTCCGCGCCGCCTGCCCGGACGCAGACCCTGATGCCGTGACGCGAAACCCCGATGCGCCGTGGCAGCTTGTCCGCACTTCGATCAAGCCCTGGCCGTCCTGCCGCCACACACATCCGACGATCGATGCGGGCGAGGAATTGCGCGCAAGGCTCACACGCGATGGCGTGTCGCTCGATCAGATCGCGGAGATTGTCGTCGAGACATATCAGGCGGCACTCGATGTCTGCGACCGGCCTGTAGCGGCAAGCGATTATGAAGCGAAGTTCTCGCTGCAACATTCAATCGCCGCCGCGCTCATTTGCGAGCAGGTCAACTTCGATGCCTTTGGCGAAAAGGCGCGGGCCGATTGCGCGGGCCTTGCCGCAAAGGTGCGCGTGCTGCGCGCCGACCCGTGGGCGTCCGCTTACCCCGCCTCATGGGGCGGGCGCGTAACGATCCGCCTCGCCTCCGGCGAAACTCTTCACGCAGAGCGCACGAATGCGAAAGGCGACCCCGAAGCGCCGCTCAGCAAGCAAGACATGATCGCGAAGGCGAAGATGCTGCTCACGCATGGAAAGGTCGCCGAGCCGGACCGCCTGATCGACGCCATACTAGACATGGCAACGGGCGGTGAAACGCCCGCACTCAACCTCTTCTGATGTGCGATGGCAGCGCGCCTTACTGCGCGCCCGCCTCCAGCATCGGCTTGATGTAGGTCAGATAGGCCTGCCCGGCAAAGCCGATCAGGAACGGCATCCAGATCCAAGCCGTCCGCCAACGGAGCTTCCGCTTCTTCTTTTCTTCGGGGGCGGCCGCCGCAACAGGCGCCGCAGCAGGTGCGGGCGCAGCGCTTGCTTCGGCAGGTGCCACTTCTGCAGCAGCAGGCGCGGCCTCAGCCGATGCGGCTTCTGCCGGTGTAGCCTCGGCAGGCG
>NZ_JBATWS010000157.1:0-3446 GCF_049672805.1 Parvibaculum sp. | reverse complement strand
TGCCCGGTTGCTTGCGGATCGTGTGGGGCTCTTCTTCGAGCCGATGTCGGCGATTTTCTCAGGCGTCGCAGACCTGAAGAAAGTATTTGATGCCGCCCGCGCGCGCCGCGCCACGGGAAAGGGTACGCTGCTCTTTGTGGACGAGATCCACCGCTTCAACCGCACCCAGCAGGATAGCTTTCTTCCCGTCATGGAAGACGGCACGGTGACGCTGGTGGGCGCGACGACCGAGAACCCGTCCTTCGAGCTTAATGCAGCACTCCTTTCGCGCGCACAGGTGATGGTGCTGCATCGGCTGGATGATGCAGCGCTTGAGAAACTGCTGCAGCGTGCCGAGGTTCATTACGGCGAAGCCTTGCCGCTCACGGAAGATGCGCGTGCCTCGCTTCGCGCAATGGCAGATGGTGACGGGCGCTTTGCGCTCAACCTCGCAGAAGAGGTGCAGGCGCTTCGCGGTGCGGAGCCTTTCGATACGGCAGCTCTCATCAGCGCTGTGCAGCGCCGTGCGCCGCTCTATGACAAGGGGCGGGAAGGGCATTACAATCTCATCAGTGCGCTTCACAAATCGATCCGCGGTTCGGATTGCGATGCGGCGCTTTACTATCTCGCACGGATGCTGGTCGGCGGAGAAGACCCGCTTTATATCGCACGGCGTCTTGTGCGTGCGGCGATCGAGGATATCGGTCTTGCCGATCCTGAAGCGGTGCATCAGGCGCTCGCGGCAAAGGAAGTGTTTGATTTCCTTGGCGCGCCGGAAGGGGAACTCGCACTGGCACAGGCGGTGATCTATCTCGCCACTGCGCCGAAATCGAATGCCGCCTATATGGCTTTCAACAAGGCGAAGCGCTCTGCGCGTGACACCGGATCGGTCGCACCGCCTGCTCATATTCTCAATGCGCCCACAAAGCTCATGAAAGAGCTTGGTTACGGCGCAGGCTACGAATATGACCATGATGCGCCGAACGCCTTTTCGGGGCAGGACTATTTCCCGGATGAAGTTGGCCGACAGCAATTCTACCGCCCCGTCGAGCGCGGCTTCGAGCGGGAGATTTCAAAACGCCTCTCTTATTGGGCGAAGCTGCGGGATGAGAGGAACGCATGAACACGCTTCTGGCCGTGGCTCTGGGCGGTGCGATTGGCGCAGGCGCGCGGCACCTCTTCAATCTTCAGGCGCTGCGCCTCTTCGGGCCGAATTTTCCCTGGGGTACGATTGGCGTGAATATCATCGGCTCGCTGCTGATGGGCGTGCTTGCCGGGCTTTTTGCGTTCAAGGTTGATCTATCGCCGGAATGGCGGAGCTTCCTTGCGACTGGCATTCTCGGTGGTTTCACGACTTTCTCGGCTTTCTCGCTCGATGCGGCGAACCTGATGCAGCGCGGCGATATGGGCCTTGCAGTTGCCTATATGGGCGGCTCGACTGCAGCAGGCATCGGTGCGCTTTTTCTTGGTCTCTTTCTTGTGAAGGCGATGTTGTCGGTATGAATGAGGTTGCGCAGATCGCAGTCACGAGTGACGAAGACGGGATCCGTCTGGACCGGTGGTTCAGGCGGCATTTTCCGCTGGTCACGCATGGCCGTCTCGAAAAGCTCTTACGCACGGGCCAGGTGCGTGTGGATGGCGCGCGGGCGAAGGCGAATGTGCGGCTGACACAGGGGCAGTTCGTGCGTGTGCCGCCGCTGGGTGAGGAAGCGGCAAAGCCTGCCCCCAAGGCAGATCGCGGTGTGAGCGAACAGGATGCGGCCTTCGTCCGTTCGCTTGTCATTCACAAGGACAAATCCATCCTTGTGCTGAACAAGCCCGCCGGGCTTGCCGTGCAGGGCGGTACGAAGACGGAGCGTCATATTGACGGGATGCTCGATGCGCTGACTTTCGATGCAGCGGAGCGCCCGCGTCTTGTTCATCGGCTTGATCGCGATACATCTGGCGTTCTCCTTCTTGCGCGCACGGCAAAGGCGGCAGCGGCGCTCGCCCGTTCCTTCAAGGAGCGGGACACGCGAAAGATTTACTGGGCGCTGGTGGTCGGCGTGCCGACGCCACGGCAGGGAACGATTGATCTTGCGCTGACAAAGGAAGGCGGGCCACGCGCCGAACGCGTTTTTGCGGCAGAGAAGGGAGATGAGAATGCGCGAAGCGCCGTCACTCATTTCTCAACCGTTGCCACTGCCTCCTACAAGCTTGCCTGGCTTGCCATGATGCCGCTGACAGGACGCACTCACCAGCTTCGTGCCCATGCTTCCGCGATTGGCACGCCCATTGTGGGTGATGGCAAATATGGCGGCGTGAATGCGCATCCGGGCGGCGAGATTCCCCGGAAACTTCATCTTCACGCACGCTCCATCGACATTGCGCATCCCGATGGCAAACGCTTTTTCATCGAGGCGGAGATGCCGCCGCACATGAAGACGAGCTGGAAGCTGCTTGCCTTTGACGAGCGCGATGCCAGAGATGCGTTTGATGGGCTTGACGCATGAGTACGCCGCTCCGCCTTGTCGTGTTTGATTGCGATGGCACGCTGATCGACAGCCAGCACATGATTGTTGCTGCAATGAACCATGCCTTTGATGCGCACGGGATCGAGCAACTGCCCCGCGAGAAGGTTCTTTCCATTGTTGGTTTGTCGCTTGATGAGGCGATTCATGCGCTGGTGCCGCATGTGGAAGCGGGGCTGCGCCGCCGCGTGACCGAAAGCTACAAGAATGCCTTTTTCGAACTGCGGATGCGTAAGGACTTGACCGAACCGCTTTTCCCCGGTGTCCGGGAAATGCTGGATGAACTTGCCGGGCGGCCGGATACGGTGCTTGGCATTGCCACGGGAAAGTCGCAGCGCGGGCTGCGCCACGCGCTCGAAATGCACGGGCTTCGGGACTATTTCGTGACCCTTCAAACGGCGGATGACGCGCCCTCGAAGCCGCACCCGGAAATGCTGCGCCGCGCCATGCGGGAGACGGGGGTGGACCCTGTCTCAACCGTTCTCATCGGCGATACGAGCTATGACATGGAAATGGCACGGGCTGCGCGCGCCCATGCGCTCGGCGTTGAATGGGGGTATCATGCGCCTGCCCTGTTGAAGGCGTCCGGGGCGCGGGTCGTGCTTGATGATTTCGCCAGCCTTGCTCCGACGCTGAACAGCCTATGGGCGGAAGACGGGTTGGAAGAGGCGGCTGCCAGGGGGGCACCATGAGAAAGCTTCTGCGTTTCGTCATTATTCTGGTCGTGCTTTTGGCGGGCGGGCTTTATGCGCTCACGCTTATCGATCTTGGTCGCTTTGCGCCGCAGATCGAGACGGCAGCGCAGGAGGCAACAGGCCGCACACTGAAGATCGAGGGGCCGCTCCACATCGGCTTCTCGCTGGTGCCGACCGTCGTTGCCGAGACAGTGAGCTTCTCCAATGTCGAATGGGGCACGAAGCCGCTTATGCTTGAGGCGGGGCGCCTTGAACTTCAGGT
>NZ_JBATWS010000156.1:0-2961 GCF_049672805.1 Parvibaculum sp. | reverse complement strand
CTCAAGGACATGAAGCGCGAGAACGAACTCTGGATCGTGATGCTCCATCTCTCGCGCACCTTGAACGATGAAGCCGAACTGACCGCCCTTTCCGATCTCGCGCGCGATTTCGGCGATCAGAAACTCTCGCTCCGCATCGCCAAGAACGCGATGCTGCGCAACATCGTTCTCGCCGAACACGCCTACCCGACCGATGCCATGCCCGCATGGACGCATCGCGGCCCGCCTGTGGAACGCGCGCTTGTCTATGGCCTGTCGCGTCAGGAAAGCGAATTCGACCCGAATGCTCTCAGCCCCGCCGGTGCGCGCGGCCTCATGCAGCTCATGCCCGGCACGGCGCGCATCGTCGCAAAGCAGGTGGGCCTGCCTTATTCGCCCGCAAAGCTGACGGACCCGGTTTACAACACGACGCTCGGGGCCGCCCATCTCGGCGACCTTGTCGAGAACACTTTTGACGGCTCTTACATCATGAGCATCGCCGCCTATAACGCTGGCTCCTCGCGCGTGCGCGAATGGGTGAACCGTTATGGTGACCCGCGCTCCACCGCCGTTGATCCGATTGACTGGATCGAGAACATCCCCTTCTCCGAAACGCGCAACTATGTGCAGCGCGTGATGGAAAATCTGGAAGTCTATCGCAGCCGCCTGAGCGGAAAGCCGGAGCCTGTCCGCATCGATCAGGACTTGCGTCGCCATACGGGAGTTACCCCCATTACCGCGCCGCCGCCCACACCAAAGCCAAGCAATGTGCCGCTTGCACCGCCTTCATCCGGCGCAGCGTCTGGTACCGGCATGACACCCGTCATCGAGACGGGAGACCGCTGACGACACCCTGCCCGCCATCACGAGCCCCCATCGCGGAGAGCCACACATGACCGCCCCCTATCAGGACATTTTCTATACAAGCCAGGACGGCCTGAAGCTCTATGCGCGCGACTATGGCGACCGCGCGTCACCCGGAACGCCCGTCATCTGCCTGCCGGGCCTCACGCGAAACTCCCGCGACTTTGACACACTCGCCGAACATCTCGCAGATCGGCACCGCGTTCTCTGCCCCGACTTTCGGGGCCGCGGACTTTCTGCCTGGTGTGACAACTGGTCCGACTACACACCCGTTCACGAGATGATGGACACGCTCGACCTGATGGGCGCCGCAGGCGTCGGTCAGGGGATATTCATTGGCACCTCGCGCGGCGGGCTTGTCACCATGGCGCTCGCGGCCTTCCGTCCCAATGTCATCAAGGCCGCGATCCTCAACGATATCGGGCCGGAAGTGGACAAGCGCGGCATTGAGCGCATCGCCGGTTATGTGGGCCTGATGGAGCCGCCCGCCACATGGGACTAGGCAGCCGTGAAGCTCCGTGTGATGAATGAACGCGAATTTCCAAACCTTTCGGCGGAAGAATGGCGCGCCTTTGCAAAGCGCACCTTTGCCGAACAAGATGGCGCGCCGAAGCTTGACTATGATCCGAAGATCGGCACCGCCATGCGCAAGGGGCTTGATGCCGCAAAGGGCGAGATACCGACCATGTGGCCGCAATTCGCCTCGCTCGCGCAGAAGCCTGTTTTCGTCATCCGTGGCGAAAACTCCGATCTTCTGACCAAAGAAATTGTTGAGCGCATGGAAGAAGCCGGCCCCGATGTTTCCTCTCTGACGGTCAAGGATCGTGGCCACGCGCCTTTCCTTGATGAGCCGGAAGTGCTCGCCGCCATAGACACATTCCTCGCCCGCATCGAGGGCTGACCGCTCTATTCGTTCCGCGTCACCACAGCCGCAAACTCTGCCGAGGCATCGGGATCGTAAGGGGCCGCCAGAAGCGCTTCTGCCGCATTGATCCGCATGGCCGCGCGCACAGCATGATGTGCAACGCGGCGCAGCAGATCGACCTCGCGCATCGCATCATCAAGATGCACCAGCCGCTCGAACTGGCCCTTGGCAGCAGCAGAGAGAATGACCTGCTTGGCGTGCACATACCCCTCTTCGAAGGACATCCCGGTCTCGGTGAGCCACCCGACATCACTTTCTGACAGAAGCCTCGGGCCTGACAGAAAATCGACAAGCTTCATCCGATAATGCGCGACCACATCTCTCACCGTCTCGGGAAACTGTGCCTCATCCGGCGCGTGATCGAGCAGGCCCTGCAACTCTTTCGACAGTCCGTTCCAGTGCTGCAAGGCCCGCAAGATATGCGCGAGCGTGTCTGGCACGCCAGCGGTCAGCCGCTCCGCGGAAATCATGGCCGCATATTCGCGGATCGTCTCTGCAAGCCGCGCGACCACGCCCACCCGGCGGCGCAAATAGGCGGCCTGCCCGGCCGGATCTTTCAGATAGGTCACGCCTGCCGTGGTGACGAGACCGCCAAGCCGCCGCAATTCGAGCAAAAGGGCCGACACGCCCAGCGATGGCGTTTCGAGAAGCGTCCTGTCGAGATAGTGCGGGCGCGCATCATTCTCTTCATCCGACACGAACATGACCTGAAGACGCTTCGTCAGCCGCTCACCCAGAAACCAGAACAGAATGACGCCGCAGACATTGAAGAGCGTATGAAACAGCGCCAGCACCGTTGCGGGTTCGGAGGGCAGATGGCCCGCCTCTGCAAGCCACTCACAAACCGCCACAAAGATCGGCAGCAGGGCGAGCGCGATCCCGCCCATCGTCAGACTGAAGACGACAGGACTCGCCGCGACGCGCTTCGCATTGGGCGTTGCATTGATGACCGCGAGAATGGCAGGAACCGTAGAGCCGAGATTGGCGCCGATCACCGTCGCCGCCCCTGCTTCAAGCCCGATCAACCCGCCCGCCGCGGCAGAAAGCGCAACCGCGATGGAGGCGCTGGACGACTGCACGAGAGACGTGATTGCAAACCCGATCAGGACGAAAAGCACGTTCTGAAAAAAGCCGCCTGACAGCGTATCAAGCGAGAAGCCCGGTGCGAGCCCCTCGAACATTTCCTTCAGCAC
>NZ_JBATWS010000155.1:0-12221 GCF_049672805.1 Parvibaculum sp. | reverse complement strand
GGGCAGGGTCGTGTCGAAATGCACCTACAACAAGAGCGATTCGACCATCACCGTTGATCTCGCCTTTGACGGCATCGCCGAACTCGGGCCTGCCGCCAATTCGCGTGAGTTTACGTTACAGACATTCGTGGCGGTCACGCGCCGCTACACCGCCTTCGACAAGAAGCAGATTCACAATGTCCCCGTCGTCTTTGAGGCGGGTCAGCGACAGATGCGCTTTGTCCATTCGGTTGACGGGACGGTGCTGCCCTATGGCGAGAATGCGAATGGCAGCATCTACCAGATTCTGATCGGCTTCCAGCTCACGCCGGAGCAGCTTCAGTACAACCGGACGATGCCTTATTCCGCCATTCGCTAGGATAAAAATCCCCGGAATTGTGACCGGAATTTCCCCGTTTGACTCTGGCGGGACCGTCCATATTATCAGCCAGACACAGATGAACCCTGCGGGAGAGGTCGGGGCTGGCGAAAGCCGGTATCCGGCGCCGAAGGAGCAACCGCCCCGGAAACTCTCAGGCAAAAGGACCGCAGGGGGATGAATCTCTGGAAAGCAGGCCGGAACGGATAATCCGGCCTCACCGAAGGGCGCAAGCGGCAGGCGATTCCCTGCCGCGAAATCTCTCAGGTTCCGCGACAGAGTGGGGCGCTGCAAGCGGAGCAATCCGCCGGGTAGCGGACCATCTCGATTCGTGAAATCCCAACGGGCAACCGGCGGACGGAACCTGGAAGATCATGACGGAAACTCTCAAAACAACGCCTCTCCATGCGCTGCATGTGGAACTTGGCGCAAAGATGGTTCCCTTCGCGGGCTATGACATGCCCGTGCAGTACCCGACCGGCGTGCTCACCGAGCATCTTCATACGCGCGAGGCAGCAGGGCTTTTTGATGTGTCCCATATGGGGCAGGCCTTTCTGAAGGGGCCGGACCATGCAACCGTCGCCGCCGCGCTCGAAGCCTTGGTCCCCGGCGATATCCGCGATCTCGTGCCCGGCGCCATGCGCTACACGCTCTTTCTGAATGACAAGGGCGGCATCCGCGATGACTTCATGGCCACGCGGATGAAGGAGGACGGCGTCCTCTATCTCGTGGTGAATGCGGCCTGCAAGGATGCGGATTTTGCGCATCTCGAAGCCAATCTTCCTGCAGGCGTCACCCTGGAGCGACTTGAGACGCGCGGCCTGATAGCCCTTCAGGGGCCGAAGGCTGCGGAAGTGCTTGCCCGCTTTGCACCTGATACCACCACGCTCGGTTTCATGACCTGCGCCGAGATAAATGTCGCAGGCGTGCCCTGCCTCGTCAGCCGCTCGGGCTACACAGGCGAGGATGGTTTCGAGATTTCCGTTCCGGCGGCAGAAATAGTGTCGTTGGTGAAGAAGCTCTTCGCGGAAGCGGAAGTGAAGCCCATCGGTCTTGGCGCGCGCGATTCGCTGCGCCTTGAAGCGGGGCTTTGCCTTTACGGCCATGACATTGACGAAGAGACGACGCCGGTGGAGGCGGGCCTCACCTGGACGATCGGCAAGCGCCGCCGCGAGGAAGCGAATTTCCCAGGTGCGAAAATCATTCTCGACCAGATCGCAAATGGCGTGACACGCAAGCGTGTCGGCATTCTGCCCGAAGGCAAGGCGCCTGCCCGCGAAGGCACGGAAATCACCGATGCGTCGGGCCGCAAGATCGGCGTGGTCACAAGCGGTGGCTATGGACCGACGATAGGTGGGCCGATTGCGATGGGCTATGTCGAAACGCCCTTCGCGAAAGTGGATACCGCAATCGACCTCATGGTGCGGGGGAAGGGGCGTCCGGCAAAGGTTGCGCCGATGCCCTTCGTGACCAAACGTTTCCACAAGCCGGGCTGAGCGCGGCGGATAAAAGATCAGGGGAATTACATATGAGCGATATTCGTTTTACGGATCAGCATGAATGGGTGCGCGTTGATGGTGACATCGCCACCATCGGTATCAGCGACTATGCGCAGGAGCAGCTTGGCGACGTGGTATTTGTCGAACTGCCGGAAGTGGGCAAGGAGCTTGCTGCGGGCGACGAAGCGGCCGTTGTTGAAAGCGTCAAGGCGGCGAGCGAGGTCTATTCGCCTGTCAGCGGCGAAGTCATCGATGTGAACACCGATCTCGAAGCAACGCCTGCCGGCGTCAACGAGGATGCGATGGGCGATGGCTGGTTCATCAAGCTGCGCATCTCCGATCCCTCCGAACTCGACAAGCTGATGGACGAAGCGGCCTATGCCGAATTCGTCGAGAGCCTCCAGTAAGGCACACCACTCAACGGACCAACCGCCCCGCGGGCGAAAGGAACTGCGAAGCCATGCGTTACCTGCCACTGACTGATGCCGACCGGCGCGAGATGCTCGGTGTCATCGGCGCAAAAAGTGTCGATGAGCTGTTCCGCGACGTGCCTGAAAGCGCCCGTCGCGAAGGACTGGTCGATCTGCCTCGCCGGAAGGGCGAGCTGGAGGTCGAGCGTCTGCTGGGGCGCATGGCCGCGAAGAATGTGGCGGCGGGCTCCGTGCCTTTCTTTGTCGGCGCCGGTGCCTATCGTCATCACGTGCCGGCATCGGTGGATCACCTGATCCAGCGTTCGGAGTTTCTCACCTCCTACACGCCCTATCAGCCGGAAATCACGCAGGGCACGCTGCAATATCTCTTCGAGTTCCAGACACAGGTGGCAATGATTACCGGCATGGAAGTGGCAAATGCTTCCATGTATGACGGCTCGACGGGCTGCGGCGAAGCGGTGCTCATGGCGCATCGCGTCACCAAGCGGCGCAAGGCGGTGCTCACCGGCACGCTCCACCCGCAATATGCGGAAGTGGTGAAGAACCTGTCGGAGTTTGGCGGCTATGAACTGGAAATCATGCCGCCCGCTCTTCCCGGCGAAGCCTTCGATGTGACGGATCGCATTTGCGACAAGACAAGCTGCATCGTCGTGCAGACGCCGGACTTCTTCGGCGAGCTGCATGATCTGCGTGCCATCGCCGAAGCCGCTCACGCAAAGGGCGCGCTACTGATTGCCGTGGTGCCGGAAATCGTTTCGCTCGGCGCGGTCACACCGCCCGGTGAAATGGGGGCCGATATTGTGGTGGGCGAGGGTCAATCCATCGGCAACGGCCTCAACTTTGGCGGACCTTATGTCGGCCTCTTTGCGACACGCGAAAAATTCGTGCGCCAGATGCCGGGTCGCCTCTGCGGCCAAACGGTTGATGCCGAAGGAAATCGCGGCTTCGTGCTGACGCTCTCCACGCGCGAGCAGCATATTCGCCGCGAAAAGGCGACATCGAATATCTGCACCAATTCGGGTCTTTGCAGTCTCGCCTTCACGATTCATATGTCGCTGCTCGGCGAGGAAGGCTACAAGCGCCTTGCCCGCATCAACCACGCTGCGGCCTCAAAACTTGCGGGGCTTCTGTCGAAGGTGCCGGGCGTCGAGATTTTGAACCGCACATTCTTCAATGAATTCACCATGCGCCTGCCGAAGCCCGCTGCGGAAGTGGTGGATGCGCTGGTGGAGAAGGGCGTGCTGGGTGGTGTTCCCGCCTCGCGCCTCTGGCCAGGCCGGCCCGAGGTTGAAAACCTTCTCATCGTCGCCTCGACGGAGATCAATACGGATGATGACCGCGCCGCATATGAAGCCGCGCTGAAAGAGGTGCTCTGATGTCCGGTATGAACAGGCAGGGTCGTCCGACCGCGATCGGAAACACCGCGCATAGCGGTTCGCGCAACTCCACCTTCACCGGCAATCGCGCGCTGGAACTTGAAGAGCCGCTTCTCTTCGAGATCGACAATCCGGGCGCCTGCGGTGTGGATCTTGACGAGCCGGAAGGCTTTACCTCGCATCTCGGTGCGCTGGAGCGGAAGGGCCGCATCGGCCTGCCGAGCCTTTCCGAGCCGGAAGTCGTGCGCCACTATGTGCGGCTTTCCTCGAAGAACTACTCGATTGATGCGGGGCTTTATCCGCTCGGCTCCTGCACGATGAAGCACAATCCCCGCCTCAATGAAAAGATGGCGCGGCTTCCGGGCTTCTCTGACGTGCATCCGCTTCAGCCGCAGCAGACAGTGCAGGGCGCGATTGAACTGATGAGCGAACTCGCTCATTGGCTGCGGGAACTGACCGGCATGCCGGGTGTCGCGCTTTCGCCTAAGGCGGGCGCTCATGGCGAGCTTTGCGGCATGATGGCCATTCGCGCCGCGCTCATCGCGCGGGGCGAGGATGCGCAGCGCACCCGCGTGCTCGTGCCGGAGTCGGCGCATGGCACAAACCCCGCAACAGCGGCCCTCCTCGGCTACAAGGTGGATGCCATTCCCGCCACGGATGAAGGCCGCGTTGATCTCGAAGCCTTCAAGTCGAAGCTCGGGCCGGATGTTGCGGCGATCATGCTGACCAATCCGAACACATGCGGCCTTTTCGAGCGCGATATCGTCAGTATCGCAAAGGCGGTGCATGAGGCTGGCGCCTATTTCTACTGTGACGGCGCGAACTTCAACGCGATTGTGGGCCGCGTGCGGCCGGGCGATCTCGGCATTGATGCAATGCATATCAACCTGCACAAGACCTTCTCCACGCCGCATGGTGGTGGTGGTCCGGGTGCGGGGCCGGTGGTCTTTTCCGAAGCGCTCGCGCCTTTCGCGCCGCTTCCTTATGTCGTTTCTGATAAAAAGGGTTTCCGCCTTGTCGAGACGAATGAAGAAGCGAAGGCCGATGGCACAACGCCTTTTGGCCGCATGACCGCGTTCCACGGCCAGATGGGCATGTTCGTGCGCGCGCTCGCCTATATGATGAGCCACGGCGCGGACGGGCTGCGCCAGGTGGCCGAAGATGCCGTGCTTAACGCAAACTATGTGCTCGCGTCTCTGAAGGATGACATGTCGGCCTCCTTCGAAGGACCCTGCATGCATGAAGCGCTCTTTGATGATCGCTTCCTCAAGGGTACCGGCGTTGAAACGCTCGACTTCGCCAAGGCGATGATCGATGAAGGCTATCACCCGATGACTATGTATTTTCCGCTGGTCGTTCACGGGGCGCTGCTCATCGAGCCGACGGAAACGGAATCGAAGCAATCCATCGACCTCTTCATTGCGACGCTGAAAGATCTCGCGCGTGCCGCGAAATCGAATGACAAGGAACGCTTTACCGGCGCGCCCTTCATGGCACCGCGACGGAGGCTCGATGAAACAGCGGCTGCGCGCAAACCCGTGCTTCGCTGGACACCTTCGGCACCCGCAGAAGCGGCTGAATAAAAACGCCGCCAATGCGCGGCAAAAGTGGGGGAGGGAGATATGCGCCTCAGCGCAGGACGCATCGCGCTTGCGGTGATCGCCGTCATTCTGGTTGCCATCACGATCCTCGGCATCTCGAAATGGCAGGAGATCAACCGCATCCGCTTCGTCGCCGCCATGTTCTCGGGCGAGGAACAGGTAGAGCGCTTCCGCGCGATGGATGAATACTTCCCCGTCCGCCCCTTCCGCCGGTCTGGCCCCGTGTCGGAACTCCCTGCAGGCACGCCTATTGATCTGCCTGCAACCTATGACTGGGCAGGTGAGACGCGCGACACGGCGCGCTTCCTTGAGGAAACGGACACGACCGGCCTCATCGTTGTGAAGGGTGGCGCGGTTCTCTACGAGAATTACTGGCGGGGCAATGACAGCGCCACCCGCTGGATCTCCTGGTCGGTCGGCAAATCCTTCATCTCTGCCCTTGTCGGCATTGCGATCGATGAAGGAAAGATCGAGAGCATCACTGATCTGCTGGAAAAGTATGCGCCGGAACTTGCGGGCACCGCCTATGAAGGCGTGAGCGTGAAGGACGCGCTCGAAATGTCATCCGGTGTTGCGTGGAACGAGGATTACAGCGATCCCGAATCCGATATTGCCCGCTTCGGTCGGGCGCTCGCTCTTGGCAGCTCGATGGTGGATTTCGCAAAAACGCTTCGCCGCGAACATGAGCCGGGCACCGTGAACTATTACAACAGCATGGATGCACAGGTGCTCGGCCTCGTGCTGCGCAAGGCAACGGGCGTAACACCCAGCGAATATCTCGAACAGAAAATCTGGTCGAAAATCGGCGCGGAGCATGATGGCTATTGGGTGCTGGATGACACGGGCGAGGAGCTTGCTGCGGGCGGTGTCAACGTCACCGCGCGGGACTATGCGCGCTTCGGCCTGCTTTATCTCAATGGCGGCAAATGGAATGGCGAGCAGATCGTGCCCGCAGACTGGGTCCAGGCCTCGCATACGCCGGATGCAGAACGGCTGCTGCCGGGCGAGAAGCCGGGTACGGATATTACCTGGGGCTATGGCTATCTCTGGTGGTTGCCGCGCAGCGTTGACGGGCCTTATGCGGCGGTCGGCATTTATAACCAGTTCGTCTATGTCGATCCGGCGAATGACCTCGTCATAGTGAAAACCTCGGCGAACAGTTCCTATGGTCAGACCAATGATGAAGCGAGCTATCGTGAGGATGAGACCATCGCGCTTTTCGAAGCGATAGCGGCGCAGGCCGGGAATGGATGAGCAGCGCTTCATCGCGCTTGCCCTGACGAATGAGGCGAACCGCCGCATACTGGAACGACTGCCATCGCTCGGGCTGGGCGATACGTGGCTTGTCTCCGGCTCCCTGTTCCAGACGGTGTGGAACGCGCTGACGGGCCGGCCGCCTTCCTATGGCATCAAGGATTACGACCTCTTCTATTTCGATGAGGATACGAGCTTTGAAGCGGAAGACGCCGCCATTCAGCGCAGCATGGAGACTTTCGCAGATCTTGGTGCCGAGGTGGAACTGCGCAATCAGGCGCGCGTGCATCTCTGGTATGAAGCGAAATTCGGCACGCCCTATCCGCCGCTGCGAAATTCTTGCGAGGGGATAGACCGCTTTCTCGCACCCGCCTGCATGGTGGGCTTGCAGGCGGACGGGACGCTCTATGCGCCAATGGGGCTTGATGACATCGCCACCATGACCATCCGCCCGAACCGCACCCCGAATTTCTCCGCCGCGCGCTATGCGGAAAAGGCCGCGCGATGGAAATCACACTGGCCTCAACTGACGGTGATGGAAGCCTAGAGGCTGCTCGCAGTCTCCGACCTCTTGCGTCACCCTCCCGCAAGGGGGGTGATGCTAGGCCGAGAGCCGCTCCTGCAGGAAGGCGATCACCCGCTTTGCTGCTTCCTTTGTCGGCTCACCATCGCGGTCGATGAGATCAACGGTCAGAACGCTATGTGGCTTCGGTGCAGGCGAGGCCGGATTCGCCGTGTCATCCTCAAGCTCTATTCCTTCAAAGCCCTCACCCAGTTCGCGCCGAAGTGTCTCGAACTTCTCCGGCGGGCACATGAAATCGCCCTTGAAGCGGAGGCCGAGCACCTTGTCGCCTTTCGCGCAGCGTGCCTTCACGCAGGCGAGTTCTTCAGGCGAGACATGGAGCGCCGCGCGCTGCTTCGCGCCGAGCGGGAAGGGCATGGAAGGCTGCGAGAGGACGGGTGCCATGAGCGATGGCTCCATCATCATCGAGAGCGCGAAATTGCCCGAGAAACACATACCGATCGCACCAACCTTCCTGCCGCCTGACTCTTCATGGACGTGGCGCGCGAGTGCCCGCAGCCATGCGGTGACGGGGCTTGAGCGATCCGAGGCGAGGATGTGGAACTCGCGCCGAATGCAAAGCTGCGCGATGGATTTTGCGACATAGCCGGGGGTGAGAGGGCGGCCTACTTCACCGAGAAGGAGCGGCATGTGAACCCGGAAACCGGCATCGACCACCCAGTCGGCAAAGCGGATGACTTCCGGCGTGATGCCCGGTATCTCGTGAATGACGATGACGGGGGCGCCATCGCCGCGGCTATAGACAGGCTTTGATGCGCCCTCATGGGTGAAGTCTGTCCGCGTATATCTCTCCAGCATCCCGGTCCCCCTCGTTGATCTGACCCATTCAACGGGAGGCGGGGAGACGAAGGCAACAAAAAACCCGCCACGCTTTCGCGGGCGGGTTTTTCGATTTCAGGGAGCCTGATCAGTGCAGCTTGGAAGCGAGATCGGCAATCGACTTTTCGATCAGCTTGGCATCCGCGCTGGCATCGACCTTTTCGGCAATGACCCGCCGGGCCGCCCCGATGGCAACATCAGCCGCCACGGAACGAACATCGGCAAGAGCCTGGGCTTCAGCCTGGGCGATCTTGTCTTCGGCGAGCTTCGTGCGACGCTCGACCTGCGCTTCCATATTGGCGCGGGTTTCCTTCGCAAGCTGCTCGGCCTCGGCCTTTGCCTGGGTCACGATATCTTCGGCTTCTTTCATCGCCTCGCGCTGCTTGCGCTGGTAGGAGGCGAGAAGCTGCTGTGCTTCCTCGCGGAGGCGGCGGGCTTCATCAAGTTCCGCTGCAATGTCGGCGGCGCGCTTGTCGAGCGAGCTGGCAACAGTGCGATGGACCTTGAAATAGCCAAGGATCACGAAGAAGGCGACAAGGCAGGCCAGGATCCAGAATTCGGCTGTGGCGAACATGGGGCTTGTCCTTACGCTATTTCGCTGTCAACAGCGCGCTCGGCAGCGGCACGATCCGCTTCACCGAGGAGCTGGGTGACGATGGCATCCGCAACTTCCACGGAAACGGCGCGGACATTCTGAAGAGCTGCTTCCTTGGTGGCCGCAATCTTCTTTTCCGCATCCGCGATCTTTTCGGCAAGGCGCGCCTCGATGGCGACACGCTGCTTTTCTGTTTCCGCGTTCAGCATATCGCGCGTTTCCTGCGCGATGCCCTGTGCCTTGGCACGGGCTTCGGCAAGAGCCGTCTCATAGGCTTCGATGGCCTCATCTGTCTGCCGCTTGAACTGGGCGGCCTGGTCGAGATCATCCGCGATGCGATCGCGGCGCTCTTCCAGCACGCTGGCGATGCGGGGCATCGCCACACGGGACATCAGCAGGTAGAGAGCGATGAAGCTCAATACCAGCCAGACAATCTGGGATTCGAAGGTGGCGGCGTCGAAAGGCGGAAAGCCTCCCGCATGCTCGGCATCCGGGACGTGAATCTCGGCGATAAGCTCGCTGCCGGGCTCCTGGGCCATGGCTTCGGGCATTTTGGTCTCCGGTCGGTCAGGCGACCTGCCGCCGGTTGCCCCTCAGCGGAACAACCGGCTGGCCGATCTGCGATGGATCAGACGAAGAGCAGGATCAGAGCGACGAGCAGCGAGAAGATGCCCATCGCTTCAGTAACGGCGAAGCCGAAGATCAGACGGGCAAACTGGCCGTCAGCGGCGGAGGGGTTGCGGAGGGCGCCGGCGAGGTAGTTGCCGAAGATGTTGCCCACGCCGATGGCCGCGCCACCCATGCCAAGGCAGGCGATACCGGCGCCGATGAACTTTGCTGCTTCTGCTTCCATGATCAGGTGCTCCTGTTAGGACGTTTGGAGGTTAGGGAACGGCGGGAAGCCGCAACCATTTCGTTAATTGGGGTACTGCGCCCCGCAACCGGCCTAGTGGCCCGGATGCAGCGCGTCGTGAAGATACATGCAGGTCAGAATGGTGAAGACATAGGCCTGAAGAGCGGCAACAAGGAACTCAAGCGCCGTCAGGGCAACGATCATGAAGAGCGGCAGGATCATGCCGACAAAACCGATTGCACCCATTGTCAGGAATGTCAGGACGAAACCCGCGAACACTTTCAGCATGATGTGTCCGGCCAGCATGCTGGCGAAAAGACGGACAGAGTGGCTGATGGGACGCGAGAAATAGGAGATGACCTCAATCGCCACGACGATCGGCAGCACCACGAGGGGAACGCCGCTTGGCACGAAGAGCTTGAGGAAGCGCGGGCCGTGCAGGATGAAGCCTGTCACCGTCACGCCAAGGAACACGGTGATTGCCAGCGCGAAGGTAACCGCGATGTGGCTCGTAACCGTGAAGGCATAGGGGAACATGCCGATCATGTTCGCGAAGAAGATGAACATGAAGAGGGTGAAGATGAACGGGAAGAAGCGCATCGCATCTGCGCCTGCATTGTCCCGCACCATATCGGCAACGAATGTGTAGAAGCTCTCGACGACCGACTGCATCCGCCCGGGCACCATGGCACCGGAGCGCATGCCCAGCGTGGTGAAGAGCGTGACCGCAGCCACCGTCACCACCATCCAGAGGCTGGCATTGGTGAAGGAGGCATCAAGGCCGCCAATGTTCAGGGGGATAAGGGGCTGCACAACGAACTGGTGCAGCGGATCGACGGGAAAACCGCCAGCTTGTTCGGCGCCTGTTGCCACGGTATTGCCTAAGCCTCAGTTCTTGTCGCCGGATTTGGGCCCGGCTGTTGCGTCGCCGGGCTGCTGCCCGGATTGATCCTTCTTTGCGTCCGCCGCCGTCGCATTCATGGCCTGCGTGGCGCGAAGCACATTCTTAACGCCCGCTATCGTCCCCAGCCCGGTAAAGACAACCAGGCAGATCGGCAGCGTGCCAAAAAGCCAGTCCAGGAACCAGCCAATGCCGGCCCCCAAGAGCACCCCGGCCACGAGTTCCGAGGAAAGCCTCATAGCAATGCCCATATCGGAGGGCCTGCCTGTCGGCGCTGACCTTTTCCCGTCTGTTTCGGTACCCTTTCGGGCACCACGCGCGGCCGCGATACGGCTTTCCAGAAGATCAAGTTCTCTCTTCCGGGATGCCTCTTCGCCGTCGGCAGGGATGCCAGCTTCCTCGTTTCGTGCCAAAGCGGAGCCTCGCCGTCAGAAAACACTCTTTCGGAGCCCCGCCCCAGACCGAAGCCGCGCGCACCCTACTGGCAGGGTCATACGCTGTCAAGAACCGCCAGAGGCCGCGTAAGTTGTTGATACGACAGTGATTTTAAGCTGCCTTCGCGCCTGCGGCAATCGGCCTCGCCGGAACACTCTTTTGAGTCTCTTTCTGTCATGAAAAAGGCCCCCGAAACTGGAGGCCTTTCCCCTGCGTAAGAGGGTGGTGCGAAGCCCTCAGGAGGCCTCGCGCAGCGTCTCGGCGGTGTCGAGATTGACCGAAACAAGGGTCGAGACACCGCGCTCCTGCATGGTGACGCCGAAAAGGCGATTCATGCGAGCCATTGTGAGTGCGTGGTGGGTAATGATGAGGAAGCGCGTATCGGTGGTCCGGGTCATTTCGTCCATCAGATCGCAGAAACGCTCCACATTGGCGTCGTCCAGCGGCGCGTCCACTTCGTCCAGCACACAGATGGGCGAGGGATTCGTGAGAAACACCGCAAAAATCAACGACATGGCCGTCAGCGCCTGCTCGCCGCCCGAAAGAAGCGACATGACCTGAAGCCGCTTGCCCGGCGGGCGGGCCATGATTTCAAGGCCGGCTTCCAGCGGGTCATCCGATTCGGTGAGCTTCAGATGGGCCTCGCCGCCGCCAAAGAGATGGGTGAAGAGCCGCGAGAAATTCGCATTCACCTTCTCGAAGGCTTCGAGCATGCGCTCGCGGCCTTCGCGGTTGAGGCTGCCAATGCCCTGACGCAGCTTGGCGATGGCGCTGACAAGGTCCTCGCGCTCCGCTGTCATGGTTTCAAGCTGCTCGGTCAGTTCGCGTGATTCTTCCTCGGCGCGCAGGTTCACGCCACCAAGGCTCTCGCGCTCGCGCTTCAGCCGCTCAAGCTTCGCGTCAATCTGGTCGAGATCGGGAAGCGCGGCGCCTTCCTCGAGATTGGCCTGCTTGAGCGCTGCTTCCGGCTCGCATTCGAGCACTTCGCGGATACGCTCTTCGGATTCGGCCACACGCTCCCGCGCGCCGGTAACGAGGCCGTCGATGCGGGCGCGTTCCTCGCGCGTCTCGCCAAGCTGATGCTGGACTTCCTTTGCGTGCTTTACGGCTTCGGAAAGATGCTTCTCGGCGGTGGCGAGTTCGTCCGCCATCTGGCTGCGCGCCGTTTCGGCCTCCGAGATATAGGTGAGAAGCGCGCGGCGCTTTTCTTCGATCTCGGCGGGGACACCTTCCAGCGTCTGGAGTTCGGCTTCGGCTTCCGCCTTGCGTTCTTCAAGCGTTGCGATCTGGCGCTCGGCATTGGTGGCGCGAAGCTGCCAGGCGTCACGCTCCTGCGCGATGGCCGCGAGACGGCGACCACGCTGCTCTGCCTCGCGGCGCAGCCCTTCATATTCGGCGCGGGCTTCGGAGAGGGCGACGCGAAGTGCTGCCACACGATCACGCAGTTCATCGGCTTTCGCGCGCGGTTCGGCATCGGGCTTCAGATTCTGAAGGGCGATCTCTGCTTCCTCGAGCG